>NZ_DAIRTR010000145.1:0-7072 GCF_036803785.1 Pelomicrobium sp.
GGATATGTCCATCCCCATAGATCAGGCTGGTATTGCCAATGATCTGGTTCTGATCGGTGATCGCAATAGAGACGGGAAGATCGGGAGCCCGCAGGCCGCTGTCGTCATAGAGGCGCGCAAGATCCACGATCCCGGCCAATGCACCCCAGAAGACACGGTTGTTGCCCTCGTCATTGGTCATCGAGACGGGCAGGGTGATGACAAGGCCCAGACTGCCATCCCTCAGGGGCAGGGGGCCGCTGAAGATCGTGCGACCTTCTTCCCGCAACTGGCGTGCCGCTTCTTCGCCGCCGGGAGGAGGCAAGACCCATTTGCCGATCAGGGACTTGTTCTGCTCATAGGGAAAGACGAAGCTGGTAATGAGATTGGGCGCGGCGGCGACGTTGCGGATCTGCGACGGCACGTAGAGCAACTGACTGGACAGGGCTTCAAAGCGTGACTGTGTCACATAGGGTTCCGCGCCGATCACCGCTACCAGACCCTGCAAAAGCTTCACATCGGAATTGATATTGGCTTCAAGCTTGGTTCGGATCAGGCCGAGACGCTCCTCCTGCAGCTGCTGAGGGGGGCAGGGCCTGCAGGACTTGCGGCCATGCCCGTCGCGAGCACTCCGCGAGCCCTGGGGGGCACAAGGCTGCTGCGGCCCCTGCTCGCCGTCCCCAGATGGGTGCTGGAGGACTACGCTCGGGCCCGCGGTTTGGCGTGGGTCGAGGACGAAAGCAACGCAGATCTTCGACGGGACCGCAATTTCCTTCGCCACCGGGTGCTGCCCTTGCTCCGGGAGCGTTTTCCGGCCGCCGGCGAGATCCTGGCCCGGGCTGCCGGGCTGCAGGGGGAAGCGGTGACGCTGCTGGAAGCCCTCGCTCGCAGCGACGCGGAAGGCGCCATGGAAGAGGACCGTTTGCGGCTGGAGCGTCTGAGGGCACTGCCCCCAGAGCGGGCAAGAAATCTTCTGCGCTGGTTTCTGGCCGAGGGAGGCGTCCGGCCACCCCCGGGGGCCCGGCGCCTGGAGGAGGCGCTACGGCAACTGCTGCAGGCCCGCCGGGATGCGGAGGTGGCGATCCCCCTCGGAGAGCGGGTGCTACGCCGCTACCTGGACTGGGCCTGGCTCGTGGCTGCGGTCGAGCTGCCCGAGAGTGCGCGAATCGGGATCCCATGGCGCGGAGAGGCGAGCCTTGCGCTACCTTGGGGCGGCGTGATTGAATTCGAGCCTGTCACCGGGACGGGAATCGACGCGCACCGGCTCCAGCGGGGGCCGGTGGCGGTGCGGCTCAGGCGAGGCGGTGAGCGCTTCCAGCTCCAGGGAGCACGCTCCCGGCGCACCCTCAAGAACCTCTTTCAGGAAGCCCGGGTACCGCCCTGGCGGCGGGAGGTGCTCCCCCTGATCACTTGCGGCGATGACGTGGTATGGGTCCCCGGGTTGGGCATCGACCAGCGTTACCGCTGCCCGCCCGGCCAACCAGGGCTTCTTCCCCATTGGCTCGCCGCGCGGGGCCCGCACGCCTCTCAGGCGCGGGACACAGGCAAGAAATCCTGTTAAAATCAATCATTAAACCCACATCTTCGCGATCTTTTTCGCACCTTGTTAACTCCTTTATTTTTTGGGGTTTTGGATGGCTATTGAACGCACGTTGTCGATCATCAAGCCCGACGCTGTCGAAAAGAACATCATCGGCAAAATCTATTCTCGGTTCGAAGCCGCGGGACTCAAAATCGTGGCAGCCAAAATGGCTTATTTGTCGCAGCGGGAAGCGGAAGGCTTTTACGCCGTGCATCGCGAGCGACCCTTTTTCCGGGATCTGGTGAAGTTCATGACCTCTGGACCGGTCATGATCCAGGTGTTGGAGGGGGAGGACGCAATTGCCAAAAACCGAGAGCTCATGGGGGCGACCGACCCAAGAAAAGCGGCTCCCGGCACCATCCGGGCCGATTTCGCCTCGTCCATCGACGCCAACGCGGTACACGGCTCCGATAGCCCCCAGAGTGCGGCGGCGGAAATCGCCTTCTTTTTTCCCAGCTCGGAAATCTATTCCCGATAGGGGTGTTTCCCTCGTCCATGACGATCAACCTGCTGGGGCTCAATCCCGAGGAACTCGAAGCCTTCCTTGCTGGTCTCGGAGAGAAGCCTTTCCGTGCTCGCCAGCTTCTGCGCTGGATCCATCAGCGGGGGGAAGAGCGCTTCGAGGCCATGAGCGATCTGGCCAAGGCGCTGCGGGAGCGCCTGGCCCAGGTGGCGGAGATCCGGGCACCGGAAGCGGTGAGCGAGCAACGTTCCCCGGACGGCACCCTCAAGTGGCTGTTGCGGGTGGGGGGCGAGAATGCCATCGAGACGGTGTTCATCCCCGATGCCCACCGGGGTACCTTATGCGTTTCCAGCCAGGTGGGATGTGCCTTGGAGTGCCGTTTTTGTGCCACGGGGCGCCAGGGCTTCAACCGCAACCTCACGAGCGCTGAGATCATTGCCCAGCTGTGGTGGGCCCGCAAGGCACTCGCCCGACACGGTTGGGGCGAGCGGCCGGTCACCAACGTGGTACTCATGGGCATGGGAGAGCCTTTGCTCAATTTCGATCAGGTGGTGCGGGCACTGGACCTCATGCTGGAGGATGACGCCTACGGGCTGTCCCGGCGCCGGGTCACCCTGTCCACCTCGGGCATCGTGCCTGCCATCGACCGGTTGCGGGAACGCTGCCCGGTGGCGCTGGCCGTGTCACTCCATGCGCCTGACGACGATCTGCGCAGCTTCCTCGTGCCGATCAACCGCAAATACCCCCTGAGGGAGCTGATGGCGGCATGCCGCCGCTACGTGCAAGCGGGAGACGGGGCGAGCCGCGGCGATCCGCGCCTTCCTGGCCGCAAATGGCAGCGGGTCGGATCGCCCCGGGATTTCGTCACCTTCGAATACGTGATGCTGGCCGGTGTCAACGACAGCCTCGCCCATGCGCAAGCCCTGATCGAGCTCACCCGCGACGTGCCGTGCAAGTTCAACCTGATCCCGTTCAATCCATTTCCGAACAGCGGGTTCGAGACTTCCCCTGCTCCGGTGATTGCCGCCTTCCGCGACCGGCTCCTCGCCGCCGGTCGGGTGGCCACCATTCGAAAGACCCGGGGCGAGAAGATCGATGCGGCCTGCGGTCAATTGGCGGGCCAGGTCCAGGATCGCACCCGCCGCCGGCTGCGCCGTGCCCTGGAGGCGACCCCGTGAGATCCGGGATCTTGGCGGGGCTTGCTGCCTTCCTTCTTTGCGCCTGCGCTTCGCCGCCCCCGGTGCAGCACGCCCCCGAACCGGTCCAGACGGCGTCCCGCTACCGGGCGCAAATCCACACCCAACTAGGTGCCGGCTATTACAGCCGTGGCCAGCTCGGTGTGGCGCTCGAGGAGCTGAAAGTGGCCCTCGCGGCGGATCCCAACTACGGGCCTGCGTACAACGTCTTGGGGCTGGTCTACGCAGCCCTGGGGGAGCCCACGCTTGCCGAGCAGAACTTTCTTCGAGCGCTTGCCCTCGATCCCAATGACTCCGAAGCGCGCAACAACTACGGTTTGTTCCTGTGCCAGCGCAACCGGCAGGAGGAAGGCATTGGCCAACTCCTGCAGGCCTTGCGCAACCCCTTGTACCGCACGCCGGAGCTGGCCTACGTGAACGCGGGCAATTGCGCCCAGCAAACGGGGGACCGCAAACGCGCCCAGGAGTTTTTCGAAAAGGCCCTGCAGATCCAGCCGTCCCAGCCCCAGGCTCTGCGGGCGATGGCGGAGATCGCTTACGGTGACGGCCGTTTCGACGAGGCTCACGCCCACCTCGCTCGTTACATGCAAATCGCCCAGCCGGACGCGGAAAGCCTGGCCTTGGGCGTGCAGATCGAGCGCCGGCGGGGAGATCGCCAAGCGGAGGCGAGCTACGCGGCCCAGTTGCGCAACCGCTTCCCCCAGTCGAAGGAAGCCCAGGCCCTCGAGTCGGGCGACTTGTAAGCCATGGACCGTTATCAGGACAGGGAGATCGTCGAGTTGCCGGGGCCTGGCCGTCGGCTGGCGGAGGAACGGCGGCGCCAGGGTTTGTCCGTGGTCGATATCGGGCGCCAGCTCAAGCTGACCCCCAGGCAGGTAGAGGCGTTGGAGGCCGACGATTATGAGCGGCTCCCGGGCAACACCTTTGTGCGCGGCTTCATGCGCAACTACGCCAAGGCGCTGCACTTGGACCCCGAGCCTTTGCTGACGGAACTGGAGCGGCGCCTGCCTGAAGAGCGCCCCTCTGCCATCCTTCCGCCCATCGAGAACATTCCCTTCGCAAGCGGCAAGGAGGGGAGCTGGCACCGTTACCTGCTGCTCGCCGCGCTGGTGTTGCTGATCGTGCCTTGGCTGCTATATGAAACTTTCCGTCAGCAGCCCCTCGCGCCAGTCCCGAAGCCGGAAGCAGTATTTCCCGCCTCCCCGCCCACGGCGGCCACCCCGGGAAGCATCGCCGGGGCAAGCCCCTTGGCAGAAGCGGGGGATGGAGCGGGCGTGGGAGGCACTCCGGCGGCCTCGTCAGACCCGGTTGCCTCCGCAGCCGCGGGCGAACCCGCGGGTGGCGCCCTTGGGCCGGCGGCGGCCGACCTCCAGGCGCGAGCGCCCACCTCCCAGGAAGCGACGCCTTCTTCAGCCTTGGGCTCCGTGCGGCTCGTGTTCAAGAAAGAAGCCTGGGTGGAAATCCGGGATCGGGATGGCCGGGTGCTGCTCTCCCAGCTCAATCCAGCCGGGACCGAGCAGCGGGTGGAAGGCCCACCGCCCCTCTCCCTGGTGGTGGGCAACGCGACCCAGGTCAACGTGGAATACAACGGCAAGCCGGTGGATCTTGTTCCCTACACCCGCGCCGAAGTGGCGCGCCTTGTTTTGGAGTGAGGAGGGCCCATGCGCTACGGTGTCGACGAGCGGCGCAAGAGCTTGTGTGTTCGCGTGGGCCGAGTGGAGATTGGTGGTGGCGCTCCCATCGTGGTCCAATCCATGACCAACACAGACACGGCGGACGCGGAGGCCACAGCACGACAGGTGTGGGCCCTCGCCCGGGCGGGCTCAGAGTTGGTGCGCATCACGGTGAACACCGCCGAGGCGGCCCGGGAAGTGCCCCGCATCCGGGAACGCCTGGACCAGTGGGGCTGCGAAGTCCCCCTGGTGGGGGATTTCCACTTCAACGGCCACAAGCTCCTCACCCAGTTCCCGGCCTGCGCGGAGGTGCTCGCGAAATACCGCATCAATCCCGGCAACGTGGGGCATGGCTCCAAACGGGATAGCCAATTTGCCGTCATGATCGAGACCGCCTGCCGTTACGGAAAGCCGGTGCGCATCGGCGTCAACTGGGGCAGCCTGGATCCCCAGCTCCTCGCGCGGCTGATGGACGAAAACGCAAGGCGCCCACAGCCTCTCTCCGCAGCAGCCGTGACCCGGGAAGCCCTGGTCACCTCCGCCCTGGAGAGCGCCGAGCAGGCGGTGCGCCTGGGGCTGCCCCGGGACCGCATCGTGCTTTCTTGTAAGGTGAGCGGGGTGCAGGACCTCATCGCCGTCTACCGGGAGCTTGCCCGCCGCTGCGACTATCCCTTGCACCTGGGCCTGACCGAGGCGGGCATGGGCACCAAAGGCATCGTGGCTTCCAGCGCCGCCCTGGCGGTGCTCTTGCAGGAAGGCATCGGCGACACCATCCGCATCTCCCTCACCCCGGAGCCGGGCGGCGACCGCACCCAGGAAGTGGTGGTGGCTCAAGAGCTGCTGCAGACGATGGGCCTGCGCGCTTTTGCGCCCCAGGTGGTGGCCTGCCCCGGTTGCGGGCGTACCACCAGCACCTTCTTCCAAAGCTTGGCCCAGAGCGTCCAGCGCTACCTGCGCACCCAGATGCCGACCTGGCGCAGCCGTTATCCTGGGGTGGAGAACCTGACCGTGGCGGTCATGGGGTGCGTCGTCAATGGACCCGGGGAGAGCAAGCACGCCAATATCGGCATTTCGCTCCCAGGCACCGGAGAAGTACCGGTCGCCCCCGTCTATGTGGATGGGGTGAAGACGGTGACCTTGAAGGGCGAGCGCATCGCTGAAGAGTTCCAGGCGATCATCGACCAGTACGTGGCGACCCACTATGGCGCGGCCGGAACGCCAACGGCGGAGGCTGCGCCTGCGGGCGAGCCGGCGGGGGCCCCGCGCTGAGGCCCGCTCCTGCAGGACGCCGCCGTGGGGCGGCGCCGATCGATTCGAGGCCAATCCCATGAGCACCCATATCCAGGCGATTCGCGGGATGAACGACATCCTTCCCGATGAAGCCCTCGCCTGGGAGCGCTTCGAGGACACGGTGCGCGACTGGCTGCGGCGCTACGGCTACCGCCCGATCCGCATGCCCCTCGTGGAACGCACGGAGTTGTTCGTGCGCTCCATCGGCGAAGTGACCGACATCGTCGAGAAGGAGATGTACACCTTCATCGACACGCTCAACGGGGAGAGTCTCACCCTGCGACCGGAGGGCACCGCTTCCTGCGTGCGGGCGGTGCTGGAGCACAACCTGCTCTACGCGGGGCCCCAGCGGTTGTACTACAGCGGCCCCATGTTCCGCCACGAACGACCGCAAAAAGGGCGCTACCGCCAGTTTCACCAGGTCGGAGTGGAAGCGCTGGGATTCGAAGGACCCGACATCGACGCCGAGCACATCGTCATGGCCCGCAGGCTCTGGTGCATGTTGGGCCTGGAAGGCATTCGCCTGGAGCTCTCCACCCTGGGCTCCAGCGAGGCCCGCACCCGCTACCGCGAGCGCCTCATCCGCTACTTCGAGGCCCACCTGGACGCCCTGGACCAGGACTCCCGCCGGCGGCTGTATACCAATCCCTTGCGCATCCTGGATAGCAAGAACCCTAGCATGCAGTCCTTGATCGAGGGGGCACCCCGCTTGATGGACGAGCTGGACGAGGAATCCCTCAAGCATTTCGAGGCGCTCCAGTCCATGCTCCGGGCTCAGGACGTGGAGTTTCAAGTGAACCCCCGGCTCGTGCGCGGGCTCGATTACTACAACCGCACGGTCTACGAGTGGGTGACGGACCGGCTCGGGGCCCAGGGAACGGTGTGCGCC
>NZ_DAIRTR010000146.1:0-7043 GCF_036803785.1 Pelomicrobium sp.
CATTCTAGGCAACCCTCCCCGTATGACCCGCCACGCGAGCCGTTTGCCTCGGCGGCCGCCCCCTTTCGACCCGTCCTCCATCCGCCTGGAGGAGGCGGCGTACCGGATCCTACGGTTGCCGGCGGTAGCGGACAAGACTTTCCTCATCACCATCGGCGACCGCACCGTGGGGGGGCTTTCGGCCCGCGATCCTATGGTGGGACCATGGCAGGTGCCGGTGGCCGACGTGGCCGTGACCTGCATGGGCTTCGACACCTACCGGGGGGAAGCCTTCGCCCTGGGGGAGCGCTCGCCCCTGGCCCTGATCGATGCCCCGGCGTCGGGACGGATGGCGGTGGGGGAGGCCATCACCAACCTGTGCGCGGCACCGGTCGCGGCCATCGACGAGATCCGGCTGTCGGCCAACTGGATGGCGGCGGCGGGCCATCCGGGGGAGGACGCGGCCCTCTACGACACGGTACGGGCGGTGGCGTTGGAGCTATGCCCTCGGCTCGGGGTGAGCATCCCGGTGGGCAAGGATTCCTTGTCCATGAAGACGGTGTGGAACGAGGCGGGACGCAAGGAGGTCACCGCGCCCTTGTCCCTCATCGTCACCGCGGTGGCGCCGGTCGCGGACGTGCGTCAGACCCTGACGCCGCAGTTACGCACCGATGTGGGGGAGACCGAGCTGGTGCTGATCGATCTGGGCAGCGGCCGCAACCGGCTGGGCGGCTCGGCCCTGGCCCAAGTCTACAACCAGGTGGGTGACCGGGTGCCCGATCTGGACGATCCGGACAAGCTCAAGGCATTCTTTGCCACTGTCCAGCGGCTGCGGGCGGAGGGCAGGATCCTCGCCTATCACGACCGCTCCGACGGAGGGCTCTTCGCTACCGTGTGCGAAATGGCCTTCGCCGGTCGCACGGGCCTGTACGTGCTGCTCGACACGCTGTGCTACATGCCCCACTTGGGCGACGGGGATGCTGCCGAGATCCGCACCGAGCCCATGGGTGGCGTGTACCAGCGGCGCATGGTGGAGGTGCTGTTCAACGAGGAGCTAGGCGCGGTGCTGCAGATCCGCCGGCAGGACCGCAGGGCGGTGATGCAGGCCTTCGTCGAAGCGGGTCTGGGGGCCGAGTTCCACGTGATCGGCGGCCTGACCGGTGACGACCGGATCGCGTTCATCCACAACGGGGTGACGGTGCTGGCGGCGAGCCGCGCCGATCTGCAGCGGGCCTGGAGCGAAACGAGCTACGAGCTGCAAAAGCTGCGGGACAATCCCCAATGCGCCCAGGAAGCCTACGACCGACTGCTGGATGGGACCGACCCGGGCCTGTCGGCGCGCCTCACCTTCGACCCGGCCGAGGACGTGGCCGCCCCTAGCATCGCCACCGGCGCCCGTCCCCGGGTAGCCATCCTCCGGGAGCAGGGGGTGAACGGACAGGTGGAGATGGCGGCTGCCTTCCACCGGGCGGGGTTCGAGGCGGTGGACGTGACCATGAGCGACGTCATCGCCGGCCGGCAGACCCTGGCGAGTTTTCAGGGCTTTGCCGCCTGTGGCGGCTTTTCCTTCGGCGACGTGCTGGGGGCAGGGGAAGGCTGGGCCAAGTCGATCCTGTTCAACGCCCGGGCGCGGGAGGCGTTCGAAGCTTTCTTCCGCCGCGGCGATACGTTCGCCCTGGGAGTGTGCAACGGCTGCCAGATGATGGCGAGTCTCAGGGACCTCATCCCGGGAGCGGAGGCCTGGCCCCATTTTGTGCGCAATCGCTCCGACCAGTTCGAAGCGCGCCTGGTAATGGTGGAGGTGACCCGCAGTCCATCCTTGTTCTTCTCCGGCATGGAGGGAAGCCGGCTACCCATCGTGGTGGCCCATGGGGAGGGCTACGCCGAGTTCTCCGACGAGGGACAGCTCCAGGCCGCCCTTCCCCTCGTGACGCTACGCTATATCGACCACCGGGGCGCGCCCACGGAAATTTATCCCTATAACCCCAACGGCTCGCCCCGAGGTATCACGGGGCTTACCACCCGGGACGGGCGCTTTACCATCCTCATGCCCCATCCAGAGCGGCTGTTTCGCACCGTGCAGTTTTCCTGGCATCCGGAGGAATGGGGCGAGGACGGACCCTGGCTGAGAATGTTCCGCAACGCCCGGAAATGGATCGGGTGAATCGATGGGTGAGGAAACCAAAGCCTACGACCCGCCGTTCTATACCGAAGAGGAGCTGGACGCTCTCTACGAGCGGGACCCGATGCTGGCGCTACGCCTCTCGCGTCGGCAGGCCATGCTTGCCCGGGAACTGGAAGCGCGCGCCCGCGCCCCCCACGATGCGCCGCCACCCACCGAGAAAGAGCTCCAGGCAGCCCTGGAGCGGGCGCGGCGGGTGTTGTTGCGGGATGGGGGCGATCTGGAGCTGGTGGAAATCGTCGGCACGGTGGTGCGGGTGCGGCTCAAGGGCAACTGTGTCGGCTGCCCGCGCTCCGTGCTGGACCTGAAGCAGGTGGTGGAGCGGGCAATCCGCCAGGAATTCCCCCAGATCACCCGGGTGGAGAATACCTTTTAGCGGGCCCGCTGGGCGTTACTCGATCTTGGCCTTCTGGCGCAGTTGGGCCACCAGCTTCATCAGGGCCTGCTGCTGGAGCTGCTGGCGGATGTTGTCCTGCACTTCCTCCAAGGCAGGTGCCTTGAGGGGGCGCACATCCTCCAGCTTGATCACGTGCCAACCGAAGCTGGTCTGCACCGGCTGCTGGGTCATTTGGCCCTTCTGCAGCTTCGTAAGGGCCTCGGCGAAGGGTTTGACGTAGCTCGCCGGCGAGTTCCAGCCCAAGTCTCCCCCGTTTTCCTTGGAGCCGGGATCCTTGGATTTTTCCGCCGCCAGCTTCTCGAAGCTCGCGCCCCCCTTCAGTTGGCTGATCAGGCTCTTCGCTTCCGCCTCGGTCTCCACCAAGATATGGCGCGCCTTGTATTCCTTGTCCCCCAGTTGGGTCTTCAGCCGATCGTATTCCTGTTTCACCGCCTGGTCGGTGACGGGATTCTTGGCGAAGTAGTCCTCCAGATAGGCGCGGATCAGCACGTTCTGGCGCGCGAGCTCTAGCCGGGTGGCCACCTCGGGCCGTTTGTCGATGCCCTGGCGGACCGCCTCCTGGGTCACCACCTCTTGGGTGATGAGAGACTCTTTCACACTCTCCCGTAACTGGGGAGTGTCGGGCTGCCCTTGGGAGATACGCTCCTTGACCAGTTGGTCGACCCGAGACTGGGGAATGACAACACCGTTCACGACGGCCGCCTTGCCGTCTTTGGCAGGGGGCTTGGCGCTTTCCTGGGCATGGAGCGCGGGGGAGAGGGTGGCCATAGCCAAGGCCGCGGCCAGGGTGATTCGGTTCCAAACAGGGGTCATGACATTCCTTGTGGTGAGGGGGTTAAAACTCGTCCGGGGCGAGGGCGCGGATGCTCAACGCGTGAATTTCCTGCCGCATCAGATCGCCTAAGGCCTCGTAGATCATCCGGTGTCGCGCCATGACGCTCTGGCCGGCGAACCGAGGCGAGATCACGGTGAGCCGGTAGTGGCGGCCGCCGCCCCTGGCTCCTTCGTGGCCGACGTGGAGGGCGCTTTCGTCCACCAGCTCCAGCGCTTCGGGGGCGAGGACCTGAAGCCGCTCCCGGATCCGTGCCTCGGTGCTCATGCCGGCAACACCTTTTTGAACGGCCGCACCGTGACCCGGGCGTAGACGCCTGCCGCCGTGTAAGGGTCGGCTTCCGCCCAGGTCCGGGCCTCAGCGAGAGAGGAAAATTCGGCCACGATGAGGCTGCCGGCGAATCCCGCGGGGCCGGGATCCGGGCTATCGATGGCGGGCAGCGGCCCTGCCAGCACCAGGCGGCCTGCCTGCTGCAAGGCCTTCAGGCGCTCCAGATGGGCCGGCCGTGCGCCCTGGCGCTTCTCTAGGCTGCCGGGGGCGTCTTCCGCGAAGATCATGTAGAGCATACCCTATCCGCTGCTTTCTTCTTCCTGCAGGTATTTCGCCAGCACGACGCCTTGGGCCAACACGAAAAGCAGGAGCAGGCCCAGAGCACCGAACACCTTGAAGTTGACCCAGGCCTCGGTGGACAGGGTGTAGGCAACCACGAGGTTGGTCGCGCCCATCGCGGCGAAGAAGGCCATCCAGCTCAGATTGAGCCGGGCCCACACCGGCTCGGGCAGGGCCATTTGCTCTCCCAGCATGGCCCGGATCAGGTTCTTGCCCAGGAAGAACTGGGCTCCCGCCAGGGCCAGCGCGAACAGCCAGTAGAGCACCGTGGGCTTCCACTTGATGAAGGTTTCATCGTGGAGGAGGAGGGTCGCCCCGCCGAAGATCACGATCACCGCCAGGCTTACCCATAGCGGGGTGTCCACGGCGCCTCGCCGCCACCAGACCCAACCGATCTGGGCAATGGTGGCCGCGATGGCGACGGCCGTGGCGACGTAAATGCCCTGCAGCTGGAACGCGATGAAGAAGAGGATGACCGGAAAGAGGTCGAACAGGAGCTTCACGAACGGGTCGGCAGCTGGGCAGCCAGGAGGTGGCGGACGATCATACGTAAGAGCGCAATACCGCATTGTAGCACGCGATCATCAATGCCGCGCGGTCCAGCGCCGGTGGTATTCCCGCACCAGGGTTCGCACCTCGTCTCCGTACACGGGTTTGCGGGATTGGCGCAACGCTTCCTCGAAGAACTCCGGACATGCTTCGGGCAGCCAGGCCTCCATCAGGCAATACGCTCGGGCCATGCGCTCGGGATCCTGGGTGCGGGTGGCGACGATGGCGTAGTTGAAGAGGAGGATGCGCCACGGGTGCTCGGGTGCCATGCGGTCTGGGTCGTCCCGGATGGCCGGGTCCACTCGGTCGATGAAGGGGCCGATGACATCGAACAGGACTGCCAGGGCTTCCTGCGTCCGCAGGCGGTTCGCTCGGCTGGCCAAGGCATTCACCAGGGGCTCCAGGATACGCAGTCGCCCCCCGTGGCGAACGACCCAGTCGGCCACCTCCAACGTGGCCTGATCCAACCAGTGGCGCTCTTCGTCACAGCCCAGGCGCTGGACCCAGAGGTTGAGATCGGACAGGCAGGCCAGGGCGTATTCCCCCAGGGCGCTCGCGTCCTCGTCCTTTAGAGCTCCCGTGGGGCCGTGGGCCCGGTCCAGAGCGGCGAAGGCGGCCATGGCCTGCTCCAGGGCTACGATGAGTTGGGCGGGGGTTGCGCCCTCACCCTTGCCGCCCCGCGCCTCGTAGGCGGCGAGCAGCGCCCGGGCGGCATGGGCGAGACCGGTCATGCTTTCTTGGGGTCCAGCCGCAGGGCGGCGGAGTTGATGCAATAGCGCAGCCCCGTGGGCGGGGGGCCGTCGTCGAACACGTGACCCAAGTGGGCGTCGCAGCGGCTGCACAGCACTTCCGTGCGGTGCATGAAAAAGGAATAGTCCTCCTCTGTTGCTACTGCATCCGGCGAAACGGGTTCCCAGAAACTGGGCCAGCCGGTACCGGAATCGAATTTGGTTTCCGAGCTGAAAAGCGCCGCTCCGCAGCACACGCAGCAGTAGAGGCCCGGCGCCTTGCAGTCCCAGTATTCGCCGCTAAAAGCCCGCTCGGTGCCCTTGTGTCGGGTGATCTGGTACTGCTCGGGGGTCAACAACCTCTTCCATTCTTCGTCGCTTTTCACGATTTTTTCTGCCATCGTCGGTTCCTCCTGGGAGTTCTTGGCTTTGCTCAATCGCTCCAAGAATTCTACTCCTCCCGGGTCAGGCCTCGAAAAGGCAGGGATGAACGGACGTAGCGTTCAAGAGGTCATCAACTGCCTCAAGACATAGGGCAGGATGCCGCCATGCCGGTAGTAGTCCACTTCGATCGGCGTATCGATGCGGCAGAGCAAGCTCACTTCCTGGCGGGAGCCGTCCCGGCGGTGGATCACCAAGCCCACCTCCTGCTGGGGGCGGAGGTCCTCGAGGCCCAGGATGTCGAAGCGCTCGTCGCCGCGGAGGTCCAGGGACTGGACGCTATCGGAACCCTTGAACTGAAGCGGCAGCACGCCCATGCCCACCAGGTTGGATCGGTGGATGCGCTCGAAGCTGCGGGCGATAACCGCCTTCACCCCTAGGAGCTGGGTTCCCTTGGCGGCCCAGTCCCGGGACGACCCGGTGCCGTACTCTTCACCGCCGAAGACCACGGTGGGCGTGCCCTCGGCGATGTAGCGCATGGCCGCCTCGAAGATAGTCATCTGCTCGCCAGTGGGCTGGTACAGGGTATAGCCCCCTTCCACCCGGCTGCCGTCGGGTCTGGGGGGCAGCATCAGGTTCTTGATGCGTACATTGGCGAAGGTGCCCCGCACCATGACCTCGTAATTGCCCCGGCGGGCGCCGTAGCTGTTGAAGTCCGCCTTGGTCACGCCGTGCTCGATGAGGTAGCGGCCTGCCGGAGAGTCCTCCTTGATGGCACCGGCCGGGCTGATATGGTCGGTGGTGAGAGAATCGCCAAAGATGCCCAAGGCCCGCGCCCCGCGGATGTCTCGCACGGTGCCTGGCTGCAGGTCAAAATCCTTGAAGAAGGGCGGCTCGGCGATATAGGTGGACCGAGGCCAATCGTAGACCTGGCCTTTAGGCGCCGGAATGCTCTGCCACAGGGCGTTGTCCTTGGTGAAATCGGAATACAGCCGCCGGAACACCCGCGGGTCGGTGGCGTACTGGAGGGCATCGGCCACTTCTTGCGGGCTCGGCCAGACGTCGCCGATGTACACGGGCTTTCCTTCCTTGCCGATGCCCAGGGGTTCGGTCATCAGATCCTTGAGCATGGTGCCGGCAATGGCATACGCCACCACCAAGGGCGGGCTCGCCAGGAAGTTGGCCTTGATGTTGGCGTGGATGCGGGCCTCGAAGTTGCGATTGCCCGAGAGAACCGCCGCACACACCAGATCGTTCTTCACGATCGCCTCCTCGATGCCCGGATCGAGAGGGCCAGCGTTGCCGATACAGGTGGTGCAACCGTAGGCGGAGACGTAGAAGCCCAGCTTCTCCAGATAGGGCAGGAGTCCCGAACGCTTGAGATAC
>NZ_DAIRTR010000147.1:0-6896 GCF_036803785.1 Pelomicrobium sp.
CCCTCCAAGGTTTCCCTTGTGGAACAATCACTTACGCGACCTCACGTCGCACGAATCCCAATGACTTGGCTGTCCTGGGTGGAGGATGGAACGTCCTTTGCAAAGCAGGCCTCCAGGAGGCGCAGCGCATGAACGGAAGAGGGTGGAGGATACGAGCGAGGAGGGTGGGGGTCTGGCTCCTCGCCGCCTTGGCCACGCCCCAGGCGGCGGCGCGCATCGAGCTCGGGGCGCCCCGGGACCAAGCCGACGTGGTGGTGGGTTGCATGTTTCCCATGACCGGGCGCGGCGGCCTCTACGGCCGGGACAGCGTGGTGGCCATCGAGCTGGCCCTTGCTGAGATCGCAAGGCGCCCTAGGGCGCCTGCGTCCCGCTCCGGCGCACCCCGGCTGCGGGTGCTGGTGGAGGACACCAAGTCCAAGCCCTCGCTCGGGGCTCTGATCGCCCAGGGTTTCGTCGAGCGAGACCGGGTGCACTTCTTGTGCGGGGTGGTGTCCTCCGCCGTCGCCCTGGCGGTGACCGAAGTGGCGCGGCGCACGCGCACCATCTTCATCGGCACCGACCATGCCTCGTCGCGGCTCACCGAGGAGGCGCTGCATCGCTACTACTTTCGTGTGACGAACAACACGCGCCAGTCCATGGAGGCGGGAGCCCGCTACCTCCAGGCGCTGCAGCGCCGCACGCCCTGGCGACGCATCGCCTTTATCGGGCCGGACTACGATTACGGCTACCGGCAGTGGTTGGATCTGCGCCAAGCCCTCGACGCCCTGGGCGTGGGCTACGCGGTGGCCGCAGTGCTGTGGCCCAAGCTGTTCGAGCCGGACTATTCCCGCTACATCGCCGCCCTTCTGGAGGCCAAGCCCGACCTGGTGGTAAACGGCCACTGGGGAGGCGATCTGGTGGCCTTCATCCAGCAGGCCAAGACCGTGCGCCTGTTCGAAAAGATGCAGTTCGCCAACTTCGATGCCGGCGGCAACTACGAAGTCATGGCCGCCCTGGGTGCCGGCATGCCCACTGGGCTCATCCTGTCCGCGCGGCACCACAACAACTGGCCCGACACAGAAGCGAACCGCCGTTTTGTCCGGGGGTTTCATGCCCTGGCGGGGCGCTACCCGTCTTACGCGGCGCAAGGGGCATACACCGGAATCCTGGCCATCGCCGAAGCGGTGTCCCGGGCGGGTGGAGTCGGGGACAAGGAGCGCCTGATCGCGGCCCTGGAAGGGTTGCGGCTCCAGCTACCGGAAGACCCGGAAGGCTTTGCATCCTACATGGATCCGGCGACCCACCAGATGCAGCAGACCATCGCCATCGGCGAGGTGGTGCCCGACGAGCGCTTTCCGCCGGCGAAGGCCATGCTCGGCCGGTTCAAGGTGTACCCGCCGGAGGCGCTGCGTGCGGGGGCACGCTAATTCCAACTGACAGAGCCAAAGGAGGAGGACGATGAGACAACGATCGAAGCAGGACGGACGGTTCGGGGGCCTCGCCAGGACGGTGCTGGCAGGGGCGGCCCTGGCGATAGCGATGGTCCCAGCGGCCGCCCAGGAATACCGCCTCGGACTCGTGACTTTCCTTTCCGGGGGCGCTGCGGGCCCCTTCGGCGTCCCGGCGCGCAACGCCGCCGAGCTGGTGATTGAGGCGATTAACAACGGCACCGTGCCGGCGCCCTACGAGACCAAGGGGATCGCGGGACTGCCCATCCGGCCCATCTGGGTGGATGAGGCGGGCGGTCCCACCAAGCAAGTGGCGGAGTTTCGCAACCTGGTGCAGCGGGACAAGGCGGACGCGGTGATCGGGTACATCTCCTCGGGGGACTGCCTTGCCATCGCACCGGTGGCAGAGGAGCTGAAGAAGCTCACCCTCTTCTTCGACTGCGGTACACCCCGGGTCTTCGAGGAGCGTCGCTACAAATACGTGTTCCGCACCGGTCCCACGGCCACCATGGACAACGTGGCGGCCGCCCGCTACATCCTGGAGCTCACCCCCAACCTCAAGCGGGTGAACGGGATCAACCAGAATTACGCCTGGGGACAGGACTCCTGGAACGACTTCATCAAGGCCCTGCAGAAGCTGAAATCCGGAGTCGAGGTGGGCGCCGTCCAATGGCCCAAGCTCTTCGCCGGCCAGTACGGGGCAGAGATCTCGGCGCTGATGCTGCACGAGGCCGATTACGTCCACTCCAGCTTCTGGGGCGGGGACATGGAGAGCTTCGTGCTGCAGGCATCCGCCCGGGGCCTGTTTGCCAGGCAGACGCCCGTGCTCACGACCGGCGAGACCGCCATGTTCCGCCTCGCGGACCAAATACCCGAGGGGGCGGTGATCGGCGGCCGGGGGCCTTACGGGGTGTTCGCGCCGGACAACGCTCTCAACCGCTGGTTCCGGGAGAGCTATTTCAACCGCTACAACACCTGGCCCACCTATCCCTCCTACAAGATGGCCCAGGCGATCCTGGGCCTGAAGGCCGCAGCGGACAAGGCGGCCGGGGGCAAGCCCAATCCCGCCGAGGCCGACATCATCGCTGCCTTGGAGGGGCTCGCCTTTGAAGCGCCCAGCGGCACCGTGAGGATGGCTTTGGGCAAGGGGCACCAGGCGGTGCAGGAGATGGTCTACGGTCGCTTCAAGCGCGAGGCAGGCAAGCCGACGGTGGTGAACGTCAAGCGCTATCCGGCCGAGTGCGTCAATCCTCCGGACACCATGACCAGCGAGCAATGGATCGAAGCCGGTTTCCCGGGAGCGAAGTGCTAGCCGACTATTTCGTGGGAGCGGTGGGCTCGGGAGATAGACCATGGGGCCGGGGGGAAGAGGCTTTGGCGCAGTCGGAGAAGCCCGCAGTGGCGCCGACGGGCGAGGACCGCGCGCAAAGCGGGTCGCTTTTGCCAGAACCTGCGGTGCCCGAGGGCATGACTCGCGATGGGCCGATTTTTGCGCTTCGCACCACCGGCCTCAGGCGTCTTGCTGAGAGATCCGGGCTAGGTCCATGTTCAAGCTGCTCGCCATCGTCACGGACGGGCTGATCTATGCCTCGTGGCTGTTCATCGTCGCTGCAGGCCTGACCCTGGTCTACGGGGTGATGAAGATCCTCAACCTGGCCCACGGCAGCTTCTACGCCGTGGGCGCCTACGCCGCCGCCTCCGCCGCCGGCGTGTATTTCGCTGCCGGCTACGTGCCTTGGGGGGGCTACCTGGTTCTGCTCACCGCTGCCCTGGTCGCCGGGGCAGCGGTGAGCCTGCTCGTGGAGCGGGGCGTGCTGCGGTTCATGTATGGCCGCGACGAGGTGGTGATGCTGCTCGTCACCTATGCGCTACTGCTCATGCTGGAGGATCTGATCAAGCTCGTCTGGGGCGTGAACCCCTACATGGTCTACCAGCCCTACAGCTTGCTCGGGCGGCTTCAGGTGGGTGAGGTGAGCTTTGCCCGCTACGATCTCGCCCTGATCGGCGCCGCGGTGGCCATCGCGGGGCTGCTGGCATGGGCGCTCAAGCGTACCCGGCCGGGCCGGCTGCTCAAGGCGGTGATCTGCGACCGGGAGATGGCCGCTGCCCTGGGGATCGATGTCTCCCGCACTTTCGTGATTACCTTCGTGATCGGCGGAGTCCTGGCGGCGCTGGCCGGCGCCCTGACGGCCCCTCTCGTTTCCGTGGTGCCGGGTATCGGCGTGGAAGTGATCGTCATCGCCTTCGCTGTGGTGGTGATCGGCGGTCTGGGCAGCGTTGCCGGGGCGGTGGTGGGAGCCCTCATCGTGGGTCTCTCAAGGGCTGTGGCGGTGCACTTCTTTCCGGAGCTGGAGCTGTTCGTGATCTACGGGGTCATGTCCGCGGTGCTTGCGCTGCGCCCCCACGGACTGTTTGCCGGCGCCGCAGCGAGAAAGATCTGATCATGGCAAAGCCTGACAAGGCGACCGTGGCGGCGGTATCGACGCTCGCCGTCCTGCTCATCGTGGGGCCCTGGCTTCCTCGGTGGCTCTCCTTTCTCGTCACCATGGCCCTCGCCCGGGCGCTAGTGGTGGCGGGAGTGGTGCTGCTCATGCGGGCAGGGCTGGTCTCCTTCGGGCAGGGGCTGTACTTCTGCGTTGGCGGCTACGCGGCGGGGCTCGCCGGCAGATCCCTGGGACTGACCGACGCCTTCGCCCTTCTCGCCCTGGGGCTTGCCTGCGGCGTCATCATCGGAGCGGTGCTGGGGGCGCTGCTGTGCCGTTACCGGGAGATCTTCTTCGCCATGTTCACCCTGGCCTTTTCCATGATCCTGTATGGCATCCTCGCCCGCTCCCAGGCCCTGGGCTCCACGGACGGTTTTCACGTTCCCACCCCCACTTTCCTGGGATATGCGCCGGAGAACGCCGGCGCCTGGGTGTTCGCCCTCGCGAGCCTGGTGGCCGTGGCCTGCGCCTGGGGCCTGCACCGCTACCTCCACGCCGGCATGGGCTACGCGGGCGAAGCGGTGCGGGAGAACGAGATCCGGGTGGAATACCTGGGCGTTTCGGCGCGGCGCGTGGTCTATATCGAGTACGTGCTGGCCGCAGGCCTGGCGGCCCTGGGGGGCACGCTGACCGCCTTCGCCACCGGTCACGTGGGACCGGACATGGCCTACTGGACCACGTCGGGCGAATTCGTGTTCATCGCCTTGATGGGTGGCACCGCCCACGTGGCCGCCCCCTACCTAGGATCCCTTATCTTCGAGCTGGTCAAGAGCTACGCGTTCCAGGTCTCGCCCTATACCTGGCAGCTCGTTCTCGGTGCCGTGTTGCTCGCCATCATCCTGTTTCTGCCGAGGGGCCTGTGGTCCCTGGTGGCGCGGCGCGCAAGGGCGTGAACCCATGGAGCCGATCCTGGAAACCCGATCCTTAAGCAAGCGCTTCGGTGCCGTGGTGGCGGCGGACGAAGTGAGCGTGCGGGTGGCAGAAGGGGAGGTGGTGGGCGTGATCGGAGCCAACGGCGCGGGCAAGACCACCTTCATCAACATGGTGACCGGCTATCTCAAGCCTTCCGCGGGCACGGTGCGCTTCCGTGGACGCGACATCACGGGGCTTGCCCCCCGGGAAGTGACCCGCGCCGGGGTCTGCCGCTCGTTCCAGATCCCCCAGATCTTTCGTGAGCTTTCGGTGCTGGAAAACGTGCTGATCGCCCTGGCCATGCTGGGAGAGGGGCGGCTTGCGTGGCTAAGACCTTTGCGTAGCCGGGAGCGGGAGGAGCGGGCAAACGCCCTGTTGCGGCGCTACGCCCTCGACGCATACGCCCCGGCGCGGGCGGCGACTCTGCCCCAGGGGGTGCGCAAGCTTCTCGACATCGCCATGGCTACGGTAGCCCGACCGGCGCTGCTCCTCCTGGACGAACCCACCAGCGGCGTGTCGGTGGAGGAAAAGTTTCCGCTCATGGACACGGTGATGAGCGCAGTGCGGGAGACGGGCGCGGCAAGCCTGTTTGTCGAACACGACATGGAGATCGTGGCACGCTACGCCTCCCGGGTGATTGCCTTCTACGAGGGGCGGGTGATCGCCGACGGTCCGCCACGGGAGGTGCTCGGGGACCCGGAGGTGCGGCGCCACGTGGTGGGGACCGAGCTGCACCGGACAGGGAGAAGCGCGTTCCATGCTTAAGGTGGAAGGGCTCGACGTCCGGATCGGGGGGGTTCAGGTGCTGCGCAGCGCGACCCTTGAGCTTCCCAGGGGCACGATGGCGGGGCTCGTTGGCCGCAATGGTGCGGGCAAAACCACCCTGATGCGCGCCGTCATGGGGTTGGCGCGTCCCTCGAGCGGTCGCGTGGCGATCGACGGCCGCGACGTGACAGAGAGAGCACCTCATTTGCGCGCGAAAATGGGTGTAGGTTACATGCCGGAGGACCGGCGGCTGGTGCCGGAGCTCACGGTGCAGGAAAATGTCCTGCTTCCCGCCTGGGCCAACGGCATTCCCGATGCCGGGGCACGGCTTGCCTGGATCTACGCGCTGATGCCCGAGGTGGAAGGCTTTTCCGCGCGCCGCGCCCTGCAGCTCTCCGGGGGTCAGCAAAAACTGGTGGCGCTCGCACGGGCGCTCATGAACGGGCGGCACTTGATGCTCCTCGACGAACCCTTCGAAGGCATCGCCCCGGCCCTCGCCCATCGCCTGGGAGAGGTGCTACGCACGCTCAAGGCGGAAGGTCCCGCGGTGCTCGTGTCCGAGTCGGACTACCGCCACTGCGCGGGGCTGGTGGACAAGGTGTTCGTGATCGAGCGCGGCGTCGTGTCGGAGCACGCGGCGCAGGTTCCAAAGGCGAGTCCGTAGCAATGACGGAAGAATGAACACGATATGATGGAGGTATGGCGATGAAGATTCGCGGTGCGGTGCTGGAGCGGATGGGAGTGGAGCCTCCCTACACGGCCACCCGACCCCTCAAGATCGAGGAGGTGGAGCTCGCCCCACCGGGCCCCGGCGAGGTGCTCGTCAAGATCGCGGCCGCGGGGCTGTGCCATTCGGATCTGTCCGTGATCAACGGCGACCGCCCCCGGCCCACCCCCATGCTGCTGGGCCACGAGGCGGCGGGAACCGTGGAAGAGACCGGGCCGGGAGTGGACGACCTGCAGCGGGGTGACCCCGTGGTGCTCGTATTCGTGCCGAGCTGCGGCCACTGCCTGCCCTGCGCGGAAGGCCGCCCCGCCCTGTGCGAACCCGGCGCGGTGGCCAACACCGCCGGAACGCTGCTCAGCGGCGAGCGGCGGCTCACGCGCAACGGCAGCCCCATCCACCACCACCTCGGCTGCTCCGCCTTCGCCGAATACGCGGTGGTGTCCCGGCGCTCCCTGGTGAAGATCGATCCCGAGCTGCCTTTGGAGGAGGCGGCGCTGTTCGGCTGCGCGGTGCTGACCGGCGTGGGGGCGGTGGTGAACACGGCCAAGGTGTCCGCCGGCGCCACGGTGGCGGTGGTGGGGC
>NZ_DAIRTR010000148.1:0-6807 GCF_036803785.1 Pelomicrobium sp.
CAAAAGCGCCTTGCGTGCTCGGCGCATCGCGGTGAAAAAATGTTCATCGCCTCCCTGCACGGCCTCTCCAGCAAGGCAGTGCACCTTGATGGTGATGGCCCGGCGCTCCTTGGGCGCCAGCTCGAAAGAGTACCAGGCACGGTGGGCACTGAGCTGGTCCGGTCTAGGCTCGAAGCAAAGTCGCGTAGCACGGGCCAATCCGTCCAGCGATCCATAGGTAAACGTCACCGTGCCCCCATCGCCGAGGGTCGCTATCACCTGCCCCCGCCGGGCGCGGCGGAAGCCCCGGATCTCGAACAAATCGGCGAAATCGGCATCGAAGTCCAGCGCTAGGCGGACCTCATGGGGGCGATCGCCGTAATTGCGAACGACCAGCATTTCGTAGCAGGCGGACTCCCACAGGAACTTGACCCGCGACACATGCAAAGTGTCCTTGGGCAGCACCAGTCTGCCCGCCTCGAATATGTCCGGGTTGGTGAGGTCCACGTTGAGCACGGCGTTGTTGTTCTGCACCGTAGAGGAAAGCAGCAACGGTCGCCGCTCTTCGAGGCTCAGCACGAACCGCGAAAGGTAACGGGTATCTTGGTGGAAAATTCCTTCCGGGCTGGACTCACCGGGCACCAGGTCCCCATAATGGTCGAACAGCGCGAACGTGTCGCCGTGCTTCAAGGTCCGGGGACGGCGCTCGGCGAGGGAGGAGGTCGCCGGGATATAGAACTCGAGCATCGGTCCCTGAGAAAGCGCTTGCCCTGCATCCATGGCCTGTCCCATTGCTTATGCCGCCCGCGCCGTCGTCTCTCGGGCGATGAGCGTCTGATAAAGAGCAAGGTAATCCCGCGCCATGCGCTCCGCGGAAAAGCGCTGCTCGAAGCGCCGCCGCACGGCCGTCCGATCCAGCATGTGAATCCGCCGCACGGCCTCCACCGCGGCATCGATCGACTCCACGATAAAGCCCGACAGCCCCGGCTCCACCACCTCGGGCACCGAGCCGCAGCGCCAGGCAATCACCGGAGTGCCGCAGGACATGGCCTCGATCATCACCAGCCCGAAGGGCTCGGGCCAGTCGATGGGGAAGAGAAGCCCCAGGGCGTTTCCCAGAAACTCGGCCTTCTGCGCTTCGTCGATCTCGCCGATGAACTCCACGTGGGGGGCGGAAAGGAGCGGTTCGATCCGCTCCCGGAAATAGGCTTCGTCCACCTTGTCCACCTTGGCGGCGATCCTGAGCCGCACGCCTGCCCGCCGGGCGATCTCGATGGCTCGGTCCGGGCGTTTCTCGGGAGAAATACGCCCGAGAAACGCGAAATAGTCCCCTTTCGGGCTGGGATTGAACGGGCATACGTCACGCGGCAATCCATGGTAGACCGTGCCGATCCAGTTCACGGGAGGCATGGGCAGCCGCTGATGGTCTGAAATGGACACGAGGGGCATTTCCCGGAACTCCCGGTAGACCGCTTGGAGGTCAGGTAGATCGAGGCGACCATGCAGTGTGGTCAGGGTCTTGCCGGCGATCGTCCGGAAGATGGGGAAATGAAGAAAATCGACGTGGAAATGGAGGATATCGAAACGCTCGGCCTGCTGCCGCACCTGCTCAAGCTGCAGGATCACATAGGGAAGCGGCTCCTTGACCCGGGGATTGAGCCTGAGCGCCTCCGGTACGCTCGCCACCAGCCTGGCGGAAGTGACCGAGTCACCGCTCGCGAACAGCGTGACCTCATGCCCCTGCCGCGCGAGCTCTTCCGTGAGATAGTAAACGACCCGCTCGGTGCCTCCGTAGAGCCGGGGTGGAACACGTTCGATCAGTGGAGCGATTTGCGCGATCCTCATACACGGTGCAAGACACCAGACGGCGCAGCGCTCACGAGCTCGGCGCTTGCGCCGATCCTCGATGACTGTCCCTTGCTTGCTCGGTCGTCCTAGCGCTGGGGGCACGAGCCCCCCTGCCGAAGGACTGGGCCATGGCAAGCCAAGACCAAAAAATCATTAGGGATTGCTGCCGCGAAATTCAAGGGGGCCGACGACGAGGCGCCGTTCGAGTCGCCTTCTCGCGCCCGAGCAGGCGTCCTTTCCGTGTTACCATGGGATAAAAGTCCGTCCGGGCCGCAGCCCCCAACCCTGCCGCGCGGGTCTTGCCCTCCGGAACGAAAGTCATGACTTTCACGCAACCGCCCCCCGCCTTGGGTCATCCGTTCGATGACGATTGGATGCTCCGCTCCCACCTGACCCGGGTGCTGCCGCCGGAGGTGAGCGCGGACGTGCTTCCCGCCCTGCGGGCCTTGGGCGAGCGCTGCGCCAAAGAGCTCTATCCCCTCCAGCTCGCCGATCGGCTTAACGAGCCGGTGCTCATCCAGTGGGACGCTTGGGGCAACCGCATCGACCGCATCGAACTCACCCGGGTATGGCAGGTGGCCGAACGGCTGGCAGCCGAGCACGCCGTGGTGGCGACCGCCTACGAGGCTCGGCATGGGGCCTTCTCCCGGGTGCACCAGTTTGCCCTAGCCTATCTCTTCGCCCCCGCCACCGACATGTACGCCTGTCCCCTGGCCATGACCGACGGGGCGGCCCGCACCCTCCTCACCTTGGGCAGTCGGGACCTCATCGAGCGAGCAGTTCCGCGCCTCACCAGCCGAGACCCGGCGCGGTTTTGGACCTCGGGTCAGTGGATGACGGAGCTCGCCGGCGGCTCCGACGTGGGCCGCTCGGAAACGGCCGCACGCCAAGACCCGGACGGCACCTGGCGGCTCTACGGACGCAAGTGGTTCACCTCGGCCGTCACTGCCCCCATGGCCCTTGTCCTCGCCCGGCCCGAGGGCAATCCCCCGGGCGGGCGCGGCCTCGCCTTGTTCTACGTGGAAACCCGCGACGCGCAAGGGCGCCCGAACCGCTTCCAGGTGGACCGCCTCAAGGATAAGCTGGGGACCCGCAAGCTCCCCACTGCTGAGCTCACCCTAGAGGGTACACCGGCGCTGCCCGTGGCGGGGCTGAGGGAGGGTGTGCGCCACATCGCACCCATGCTCAACCTCACCCGGCTGTGGAACAGTGTCAGCGCGGCGGCCTCCATGGCCCGGGGCCTGGCCTTGGCTTGGGATTACGCCCGCAAGCGGGTCGCCTTCGGTGCACCCCTCGCGGAGCTACCCCTGCACGCGGAGACTCTCCTGCAGCTGGAAGCGGAGTTCGCCGCCGCGTTCCAGTTGACCTTTTACCTGGTGGAGCTCCAGGGCCGGCAAGAAGCGGGAGAGATCGGCGAGGTAGAGGCCTTGCGGCTGCGGCTGCTCACGCCCATTGCCAAGCTCTTGACCGCCAAGCAGGCCATCGCCGTGGCAAGCGAAGTGCTGGAGTGCTTCGGCGGCGCGGGCTATCTGGAGGACACCGGGCTGCCGGCGCTTTTGCGCGACTGCCAGGTGCTTTCCATTTGGGAAGGAACCACCAATGTACTTTCCCTCGATGCCCTGCGGGCATTGAAGGCGACGGGCGGTCTTACCTCCATCGAAGATCTGCTGGCCCGACTGCGCCCCGGCATTGAAGAGGCCGCGCTCCACCGGGTCTTCGACGTGGCGGAGGCGGCCCTGGGCCACGCCCGGCACTGGCTCGCCCGAGCCGAGCAAGCTGGCCCCCCGGTCCTGGAGGCCGGCGCCCGGCGCTTTGCCATGACCCTGGGACGGGCCGTCGCGGCCGCCCTCCTCGCCCGCCACGCCCAGTGGTGCCTGGATCGAGAGGGAGATGGCCGCTGCCGGGGAGCCGCCCGTCGCTTTGCCGCCACGCCAATCGACCAGATTCAGGAAGATTCTTGACGCCGCCTCGCCCCGGCGGGCCACCGGGGTGCCTGGAATTTCCGTTCAGCCCCGGTTCAGTGACCTCGCTGCATTCTGCCTCCCGCGTACCGGCAGCCCCCCCGCGCCCAACCGTTCAGCGGCGGTTCAGGGAGCCGGGCGTAGGATGCAAAACGTGGAAACGGAAAAAGGAGGCTCGACATGAAAAAGCTTCGCAAGCTCGCCCTGCTGGGCTCTGCCTTGGCACTGACGGCTGGCCTGGCGGCTGCTCCGGCGGTGGCCCAGGCCCACGGCGGAGACTGGCACCCCGAGCATCCCTGGAAAGATGACCATGGGAAGAAACGCCATCACTGGAAGCACCATGGCTGGGTGCCTCCCGGGCACCGGTACTATCACTATTATGAGTACGGCCCACCCCGGGTGATCTACCGGCCCTACTACAAGGAGTATCACCACTACTACCCCCGCCACTACGACCGCCGCGGGAGCGATGTCACCATCATCTGGCGCGGTCGTTTCTGAGCCAGCCAGAGCGTGATACGAAAGGAGGTTGCCATGTGGAAGAAAAAGATCGCCTTGGTCACGGCGCTCACTCTGGTCACTGCCCCGGCCTGGTCCTACGAGGCATACCAGGATTTCGATTACGCCAAGGTGAAAAGCGTCACTCCCCGCTATGAACGGGTGAACATGCCACGGGAGGAATGCTGGACCGAGCGCGTCCCCGGCGGCTACCGCGAAACGCGGGGGCCCGACAACTACTTGGGCCCCATCATCGGTGGCATCGCGGGCGGTCTCCTGGGCTCCACCGTGGGCAAGGGCAGCGGAAAGCATGTGGCCATCGGCGCCGGTGCGGTCGCCGGCACGATCGTCGGCGCGCAACTGTCGCGCAACGAGGCCTACGCCTACGAGCCGCCCCACGACGTGCAACGCTGCCGCGTAGTGGACCGGTGGGAGAAGCGCATCGCGGACTACGAGGTGACTTACCAGTATGCAGGCCGCACTTACACCACGGTGCTGCCCTACGATCCGGGCCCCCGCCTGCGGGTGCGGGTGTCGGTGGAACCGGCCGAGTGAGTACTGGGCGGTCCCCGGCGGGAGAGGGTTCGGCGGGGCCGCCTTTCTGTTAAAGTTCGCTTTAATTGCCGGGGGTCGTCGTTGTGATGCGGAAAAAAGGGTTCTCCGCCCACGCCTGGCTCGCCGCCGGGCTCGGGATTGCTCTGGGGGCGGCAAGCGCCGCCTGGGCCGACCACGATCGTTACGAGCCTCGTGACGACCGGCCGGAGCGCTACCAGCGCTACGCGCCCCGCGATGTCCTGCCCGGGGATTTCTATCGGGTGGATAAGCGGGACCGGGGATCCCGCTCCCCCCGGGACGAGGCGGCAGAGCGGGCCCGCCGGGAGACCGGCGGCCGGGTGCTCTCCATCGAGGAGCGCGCTCACCGGGACGACCGGGAGGGTTACCGGGTGCGGATCCTCACCCCGGAGGGGGAGGTCCGCTACTACGACGTGGGTCCGGGCAATGGGCGGGGGAGGCGTTGAGACCGCCTCGATGGCAGGCACGTACCCGCCGTCTCGTCGCGCAAGGCGGTAAACCTTTTCTGAAGTGCGCCTTCTGGTCATCGAAGACGAAGCCGATCTGCGCCGCCAAGTGACGGACCGCCTCGCCCGGGAGGGCTATCAGGTGGACGGCACCGGCGACGGCGCAGAAGGCCTTTACCTCGCCAGCGAGTATCCCTACGACACCGTCATTGTGGACCTGGGACTGCCCGGCGTGCCCGGGCTGGAGATCATCCGGCGGCTGCGCTCGGGCGGGCGGTTGCTGCCCATTCTGGTGCTCACTGCCCGCGGCCGCTGGCAGGACAAAGTGGAAGGGCTGGAGGCCGGCGCAGACGACTATCTCACCAAACCCTTTCAGATGGAGGAGCTGCTGGCGCGGGTGAAAGCCCTGATCCGGCGCGCCGCTGGCACCTCTTCCCAGATCGTGGAATGCGGTCCTCTCCGGGTCGACCTGGCCGCCCAGAAGGTGAGCGTGAACGGCGCCGAGGTGGATCTCACCTCCTACGAGTACCGGCTTCTGGAATACCTGGTGACCCACCGCAACAAGGTGGTTTCCAAAGCGGAGCTTTCCGACTACCTCTATCCCCACGACGAGGAGCGAGACAGCAACGTGCTGGAAGTGCTGGTGGGGCGGCTGCGGCGTAAGCTGGATCCGGAAGGGACGCTCGCCCCCATCGAGACCCTGCGAGGCCGGGGCTACCGCTTCGTCCTGGAAAGCAAGGCCTCATGATGTCCCTGCACCGGCGCGTGGCGCTGTCCGCCGCGCTGGTGCTCGCGGCGTTCGTGGTCCTTGCCAGCGTCGCTCTGGAGCAGGCGTTTCGGGAAAGCGCCGAGTCGGCGCGCCGGGAGCGGCTTCTTGCCCAGATTTATCTCCTTCTGGGGGCGGCCGAGGAAGACGCGGAGGGCCGGCTCCTTCTGCCCGAGCCGCTGCCCGAGCCCCGGCTGAGCCTCCCTGGCTCGGGACTCTACGCCCAGGTGAGCGGCGCCGAAGGCGCGCTGCTGTGGCGCTCCCCTTCCGCTGTCGGGATCGAGGTGCCTTTCGTGGACGGCCTTCCCCCCGGAACGCAGCGTTTCGAGCGGCGCGCAGACGCCGCCGGCCAAGAGTACTTCGTCCAGAGCCTGGGGGTACGTTGGGCCATTGGTGCCCATCCCCGGGATCTCACTTTCAGCGTCGCCGAGGACCCGAGCGAGTACCTCCAGCAGATCCGCCGCTACCGCACCGCCCTGGCGGGGTGGCTCGCCGGCCTCTCGGTACTGCTTCTCGCGGTATTGTGGCTGGTGCTGCGCTGGGGACTGAAGCCCCTGCGGCGCGTGGCGGCCGAAGTGGCCGAGGTCCAGGCCGGTCGCCAAGAGCATCTGCGGGGAGAGTATCCCGAAGAGCTGAAGCTCCTCACCGAAAACATCAACGCCCTCCTCACCCACGAGCGCGCCCAGCAGAAAAAGCTCAAGAACGCCCTCGCCGACCTCGCCCACAGCCTGAAGAC
>NZ_DAIRTR010000149.1:0-6620 GCF_036803785.1 Pelomicrobium sp.
CCTCCGGGGTGAAAGGCTCGTGGAAGTCCTTGATGGTGTAGTAGCTCACGTTGTCCCGGTACTTGGAGGAGAAGCCGGCGATGGCGTAGGGATCCCCCACCTCTTCCATCGCCTCGGCGAAGAGCAGGATGCCGGCCCGGATGCGATCCACGAGGCGCCCCTGCTCCCCCGGCAGTTGCTGCATGACTGAGGTGGAAAGATCGGCGAGCAAGGTCACCGAAATGTCCCGCTCCTGCCGTTGCCGCTGCCGGTAGACCCGGGGCAAAGGAAGGCGGCCCGCGCGCTTCTCTGTGACGAAGCTGACGGCAGCGTCCACATCCACCTCCTCCCCTTCCCATTGACGCTGGCGGGGAGCGAGCCGAGTGGGCTTCTGGGCCTGAATTGCCCGCTTCAAGCGGGCGGCCGCTTCTTTATAGACGGCGATCAGCCGCTCTGCCTCTCCCAGGTTGGTCTCGGAGAGGCGCCGCTCCTGGACCCAGGCCCAGCGGGCTTTATAGCGCCCCTCCCGGTAGTCCCATTCCGGATAAGGCACGCCCCGCTCCTGGGCGCGGTGGGGCCCGGCCCCGGCAGAAGAGTTTTGCGCCCGCCGACCCAGCGCGCCTCCCAGTCCCGCTGCGGCCTGCCCCATTGCCGCTTCGAGAGGGGTCGGTTGGGCGCCCGCGGCCTCCTCCTGCGGCGCATCCCGCCCCATCCCCACGGGTCCTTCCCGGACCGGTGCGTTCGTCTCCCCTTGTCCTTGCGCCGCCCGGGACCGGTCCTCTGCGTCCTGGGGATAGAACCCTCGACCGCCGTGGGGGGAGCGCCCGGGCAGATAAGCCTGCTGGACATCTTCCTCCGTCAGAAGCGGAGGAAAAGCATTGCCCGCGGAAAGCCGCTTCGCTGCCTGGAACGCGTCCACCACGGTGGCGCTATCGTCGGTCAAGGGGCGAAGGCACTCCTCCCATTGGAGCTCGGCCCGCCGCGCGGAGCCGACCGCAGCCTCATCTAGGGCAAGGCGCAGGCTGTCGAGGGCCGCCCGGTAATAGGGTGCAGCCGGGCCTGCCGGCATGGGCCGCCGCTCAGCCAACCGCACCAGCCGCCGCAGATGGTTGGGAATGCGTCGGCTCAGGCGGACGTCGACCCGCAGGTCCTCGCACAGGTCGAACAGGAGTTGGAAGCGGGGCGCATCCTCGCCGAACGCCGCGAAGAGCGGATCCAGGCTGGACCGCAACCCGGCGGAAAGGGGGCTGGGGTCCGCGCCGGCGGCGGCAAACAGGGCCCGCATCGGGGCGAGCTCAAAAGAGCCGCAGGCCGCGTGGCCGGCGTTGTGCAGCAGGCCCACGACGGCCTCTTCCCGTTCGGGCAAGGCGACCGGCAGGTACACGGCCTGCCCGTCGGTCTCCACGAAAGCTCGTCCCTGGTCTGGTGACCAGGCGCTCTCCCGCACCGACGGAGGCGCTTCGAACCAGACGGCGAGCAGACAGTTCATCAGCCGTAGATGCTCGGCCACCCGATAGCCCGGCACCTGCTCCAGCAGGATCTGCAAACTTTCCTCGGATTCCAGCCGAAAATAGGCCTCTCCCCGCAGCCGTCCCGCCTGCAGGAGATCTGCGCCCCGCTGAGCCCAGGGCAGCAGGGCCTGGGGCCCGAGGAGGTTACGCACCTTGAGGGCACCGGGCAAATAAGCGGTCAACATCAGACGCCGGGTCTCGTAGAGCTCCTCCGCCGGCTGGGTGATGTGCTCCACTCCCGTGATCCCCTGGCGACCCGCCAGGTCTGCCACTGGGGTACGGAAGTAGAGGATGCCGCTTTCCAGGTGCCGGCGACACCAGAGGAGGCCGATCTCGGCCCAGCGCGCCTCGCCCGCATGCCCTAGAGTGGCAAAGGCCTGGGGCAGGTTTTCCATGAAACCCTCCACCGCCCGGGCCGGCGCTCGAAAGTCGAGAAACGTGAGCGCCTGGGAAGTCCAGGAAAGCACCGTCTCGGACATGCGCTCGGCCTGCGGGCTCAGGCGGATGAATGCCTTGCCTGCCTCCCGGTCGTGGAGGAAGAGCGCCCGGCAGGCGGCCAGCCAGGCGCAAGCGGTCGCTTCGCCATGGCGCCGGATCGCAGGCAAGACGCCCACCGCATCCCGGTGGGCGACGAAGCTCACTCGAGACAGCTCCTGCAGCAAGTCGTCAAGGTCCTGCGGCAGATCCATCACGCCTCAATGCGCCTGGCGCTTCCCCCGGCGGCGCAGAACGATCCACACCATCACCCCCGCAGCCGCCATGAGCCCGAACACCGCCGCTTCGAAACGCTCCAGATCCCGCACCAGGAGCTCCAGCGCCTGGCCGAAAAAGTAGCCGGTGCCCGCCACCAGGGCGGCCCAGAGGACGGCGCCCGCTAGATTAAGCGCGAGAAAGCGGCGCGAGGGCACCGCGCTCAGTCCCAGCGCCATCGGACCGATCACCCGCATCCCATAGACGAAGCGTAGCGCCGGGATGAGCGGCGTATGGAAGCGCAAAAGCAATCGGCGCACGGTCTCGGTGCGCTCGCGCAGGGACGGAAACCGCTCGAGCAAGGCGCTCCCATGCCGCCGGCCCAGATGGAAGTACAACTGATCGCCGGCAAAGCTTCCAAGGAAGGCGACCGCCATGACCTCCGGCAGGCTGAGATAACCCCGTTGGGCAGCGAAACCCGCCATCAGCAGGATGGTCTCGCCCTCGAGAAAGGTTCCGACGAAAACGGCCAGGTAGCCGTAGTCGCGAATGAAAGATTCGAGGCTCACGGCGTGCGGCCCGCGGCGGCCCTACTCGAAATAGGCACGCACGATTTCCATCAAAGCCTCGGCCAGCTCCACGTCGTCGGTCACCGGGTTGACCATGGCCACGCGGCAGGCTTCCATCGGCGCAAGCCCCGCTGCCATCATGCTGGCGGCATAGACGAGGGCGCGGGTGGAGGTCGCCTCCTCCAGCCCGTGATCCTTAAGAGCGCGGGCCCGCGCGCCCGCCGCCACCAGCTTGCGGGCGAGCTGAGGGTTCAGCTCCGGAACTTCGTTTGCGAGGATGCGCAGCTCCAGCGCCTCGTCCGGAAAATCGAACTGGATGCCGATGAAGCGCTGCTTGGTGGAGGGCTTCAGGTCTTTGAGCACCGTCTGGTAACCCGGATTATAGGAGATGACCAGCATGAAATCCTCGTGGGCCTCGATCTCTTGGCCTTTCTTCTCCAAAGGCAGGCGCCGCCGGTGGTCAGTCAAAGGATGGATCACCACCGTGGTATCAGTGCGCGCCTCCACGATCTCGTCCAGATAACAGATAGCCCCCGCCTTGACCGCCCGGGTGAGGGGCCCGTCTTGCCACACGGTCTGCTCCCCTTCCAGCAGAAAGCGGCCCACCAAGTCGGCGCTAGTCAGGTCTTCGTGGCAGGCTACCGTTACCAGCGGCCGGTTCAGGCGCCAAGCCATATATTCCAGGAACCGGGTCTTGCCGCAGCCGGTGGGCCCCTTGAGCATCACCGGCAAGCGCTTGCGCCAGGCCGCCTCGAACACCTGGATTTCGTTGCCCTGGGGCTCATAATAGGGCGGGTCGCCCCGCTCGGGCGCCTGCAGGATGTCGCGCTCCACGCCGCGCAGGCGATTGACGAGTTGCTTCATGGCTTCCTTCGGCTTGACCGCGTCGGTCCTGGGAGCAAACCGCGCTTTTCCTATGCTGCAATGCGGCCTTCGCGAATGCAACGGGTCTTGAAGAAAAGGTGGAGGTGCCGGGCGGTACGCACCGCCATCTTTTCCGGCACCGCCGGCAGGGCGTCCGCCCGCCCGAGAGCCAGGCAGTTGCGGTAATAGATGAGCTCTCGCAGGTTGTCCCGGATGGTGTTCCAGAAAGGCTCGCCCTTGACCAGAACTTTCCACACCTCCAGCAGGTCGGCCCCGTCGGGAGGCAGGGGTTTGCGCCCCTCGTCCCGGAGATAGGCCACCATGAGCTGCCTCGCGATGGCGATCGCCCGCTCTACCGTCTCCTCCACGGGCGGTAGACGCCCTTCCTGGGCCTGGGCCTCCAGGGCAGCCAGGGCCCGATCGGTTTCCTCGAAGGCTTGCACGAGGGTGGATGAGTCGGACATCGACGCACGCTCGGTCAAAAATGGGATAGGATTAGCATTCGCTAATATATGCATTCTACGCTCGTTCTTCGCGTTGGGAAATCCACAGGAAACCCTGCCCATGAAACCCCTGGTGAAACTCGTCAAGCTCAACCGCCTGGCCTACAACCCCAACCGGGATCCCCAAGTCTACCGCCGCTGTCCCGGGCAGCCCTTCCATATCGAGGCTCTGCTCGACGGAAGCGGCCGTGCCCGCTGCCGGCTGACGGACGAACGCGGCGCCCTCCTGGCCGAGGCCGACGTAGCGCTTCCCGGCACCTTCGCCCATGAGCTTGTCTATGCCGAGCCGGGGGTGCGCATCGTCACCCTGACCTGTGAAGGTGAGGGCCAGCGTTTCACTCAGGACCTGCGGCTGGACGTGCTGGCGCATGCCTGGGTAGGCTAGCCTGACGCTTGCCTTCCTTCCCCTCCCTACGCCATTTTCCCCGACCCCTCGTGCAAAGCCTGGGCGGATGACGCTCATTCCTTGACCTGAGCCGGTCATCGGCCCGCCTCGCTTGCGCCGGCCCGTCCGTGCTAGCCTCCCTTGCTCGGGCAAGCGGGCAATTGCTGTTGGGTTCCTGGGGCATGGGCGCGAAAAAGCTCTTGATCGGCATCGGCATAGGGCTGCTCTTGCTGCTGGTGGCAGCAGGGGTGGCGGTGCGCGCGATCGACCTGGACCGTTACGCGGCCCTGGCGATCGCGAAGGTGAAGGAAGCCACCGGGCGCGAGCTCGCCTTCGAGGGCCGGCCCCAATTCACGCTGTCCTGGTTCCCCACCCTGGTGGTGGAAGGCGTACGCTTCCAGAACGCCCCCTGGGGCTCGCGCCCGGACCTGGCGCGGATCAAACGCCTGGAGGTGCGCCTCGCGTTGCTGCCTTTGCTCACCGGCGACGTGGTGCTCGAGCGGCTAGTGCTGATCGAACCGGATATCTTGCTAGAAACCAATGGCAAAGGCACGGGCAACTGGGTCCTGGAGCTCAGGCCCTCCGAGCCGCCGGCGGAGCCGCGGGCCCATGTCCCGCCCGTGGAAATCCGGCAGGTGCGCATCGAGCGGGGGGCGCTCTCCTACCGGGACGGACGCAGCCGACGCACCCTCCGGCTGGCCCTGGAGGCATTGGATCTCGAGTCCTCGAGCCGCTATCAGCGCGTCCGGGTGTCGGCGCGGGGAACTTACAACGGTGTGTCCGCGGCGCTCCAGGGCGAGCTCAGCAACCCCCTCGCCTTCGGCACGCGAGGCGCCCTCGCGCCCCTGGCGCTGGCACTCACTGTGCAAAATTCCAAGCTCACCGCTCGGGGAACCGTTCCCCTCTCGCCCCGCGTCGACGGCATGGACCTTGAGGTGCGGGCCGAGGTGCCGGATCTCACTCCCATCGCCCGGATCGCCGCCACCGAACTACCTCGGCTTCCCCCGCTGCACCTGGAAGGCCGCATCACGGGAAATGGAGACTCGATAGGGGTGGAGCGCTTCCAGGCAGCCATCGGCAAGAGCACTCTGTCGGGGGCCGCGCGGCTTGCCCTCGCCGGCGAGCGGCGTGAAGTCTGGGTAAAGCTCGCCTCCCCTCTCCTGCATCTCGCCGAGATCCATGCCGCGGGGCGCACCCTCGCCGCCAAGGCTGGCGGGCAACCGGGGGCAGAGGATGGGCGCGTGTTTCCGGCCACACCCTTTCCCGGGGCGACCCTCCAAGCACTCCAGGGGGAAGCGACGCTGGAGATCGCGAGGCTCGTCCTGGCAGAAGGCAAGACGGTGGAAGGGCTCCAGGCCAGGCTGCGCTTCCAGCACGGGCGCATGGTCGCCGACCCGGTGAGCCTGCGGCTGGGCGCAACCGATCTGCGACTCCATCTCACCGCCGATGTCAGCGCCGGCAAGACCCTCGCGGTTGACGCCCGGCTGGAGGGCTCGGGACTGGACGTAGATGCTCTGCTCGCCCTCCTGGGAAACCCCGGCGTGGTCTCCGGCGCCAAGGCGGACGTGGCCATCGGCCTGCGGGGGAGGGGCGAGTCGCTGCGCAGCCTGATGGCCAATGCAGACGGCCAGGTGCGGGTGGTCCTGGGGCCGGGACGGGTCAAGACCCGGGCCTTGGACCTGGGGGCCGACATCACCGAGCTGCTCAACGCCCTCAATCCCGCCCGCAAACAGGAGCCCTACACCGAGTTGAAGTGTGCCGTGGTGCGCTTCCCCATCCAGCGGGGCATCGCCCGCATCGACAACGGCATTGGCCTGGAGACGGACAAAGTCCACGTGATCGGCGGCGGCGCCATCAACCTGCGGAACGAGACCCTGGACCTGGGCTTTCGGCCCAAGGCCACCACGGGGCTAGGTCTCGGGGCAGGACAACTAGCGAGCCTGGTGCGCCTAGGGGGAACGCTGGCCGAGCCGCGGGTGGAAGCCGACGCCCGGGGGGTTGCCACCGCCGCAGCCACCGTGGGCGCGGCCATTTTGACCGGGGGGCTTTCCCTCATCGGGCAGACGCTGCTCCTCGAGTCGGTGCCGCCCAACCCCTGCCAAGTGGCCCTGACGGGCAG
>NZ_DAIRTR010000150.1:0-6607 GCF_036803785.1 Pelomicrobium sp.
CAGTAGAGCATGATCTTCTGGCACCCTCACTTTGCCTGTCTCTTCCCAGGGGCTCGATATGGCTTTTGACTGGACGGCCCAACTCGGGCCGACAGAATGCCCGCAGAGCACCTGCCCATGGGGAGTTTGCAAAGGGCGCTCGCCTAGGGCGTCGGGTCGTGCGGAAGGCACCCATTTTCCGGCGGCATATATATCGTAGTACGATATATGTTATCTTAGTCGCAATACGACATAATGTCAACAAAGCTCCAACCCATTGAACCTATTGGAACGAACGGTCGTGCCTGAGCGAGCGCCAGCAGACATGCCTCACTTGGAAGCCGACGACTATCGGCTGCTGGCGGAGTTTCGCCGTGCCCTGCGCCGTTTTATGCGCTTCAGTGAATCGGCAGCGGAGAAGGCCGGTCTTACCGCCCAGCACTACCAGGTGCTGCTCGCGCTGCGGGCGGCAGCACCGGAGCGGCTTTTGACGATCAACGATCTGGCGCAGGAGCTGTTGATCCGCCACAACAGCGCGGTCGGTCTCGTCGATCGGCTGAGCGGTCGTGGCTTAATTGAGCGCGTGCCCTCTCCCATCGACCGCAGGAGGGTCCACCTGCGACTGACGACTAATGGTCATCGCCTGCTCGAGCGCCTTGCCGAGGTGCACCAAGAAGAGTTACGCCGGATCGGCCCCCAGCTGGCGGAGTTGCTACAGCGGATCACCCATGCGACCGCCAGCCGGGGCCGCCAGCGTGGAGGTCCGCAACGGGAGGCAAGGCACCCGGTGCCGCAGAAAGCGCCCAGCTCAGCACGTGATTCCCTGCTCCGCGACCGATCGGTAAGCCGTACGGCGCCGGAGCGCCCTGCGCGCTCATTGCGCCGCGAGAGCAAATAAAAGCGGTAGCCGCCACGGGATACTGAATCGGGCGCTGCACCACAGCCGGACCCTCGTGATTCGCGGGGAGAATAACCAACTCAAGGCGGAAGCAGGCATCCTTTTCCCGTTCCAGCCTCCTGGCAACTTGCATAGGGAGTCGATTCCCAAGGCCGGCAGCGCATCCAATCTCAGCGCCATATCTGACAAGCATAGGCCTGCCTTTCCCGAATCCCTTTTCGCATTCCTCGCCCCAACGGCTTGGTAGGGGATTACGACGCTCCTCCAGCGAGAGCCTCCATTCCCCGCGTCGGTCCCTCGCCCTTCAAATTCGCTGACGCATCACCACTAAAGGAAAGCATGCTTTCCGCGGGATGGTTTAAATAATTCCAAAAAGGAATAAAAAAATAAATCTCTATTCTTTGAAATTATATATCTTGCGTTTATCCTGATCAGGCTTGCTCGCATCCACTTTCGAGCACTGAGCATGAGCCGACTGGATGATCTGACCACACCGCTGAGCCAGGAGAAAGCCGAGCTCCTCGGCCGACTGTTGGAAGGGCTGTCCCCAGAACAAGCTGCATGGATCAGCGGCTACCTGGCCGGGCTGTCGGTCGGCCACCGTGCTTTCCCCGCGCCAACGGGCGCGACCGCGATTCAGTCCGAAGTGACGATCCTATTCGGTTCTCAGACCGGCAACGCCCGGCAACTGGCTCGTCGACTGCAGGAAAAGCTGGCCCAAGCGGGCTTGCGGGCCAAAGTGGAGGACCTCGGCGCCTACAAGAAAAGCCGGCTCAAAGCCGAACGGCATCTGCTGATCGTCACCAGCACCTACGGGGAGGGCGAGCCTCCGGACAACGCCAGAGACTTCCACGAATTCCTCTTGAGCGAGCGTGCCCCGCGGCTAGCAGAGCTACGGTATGCCGTGCTCGCGCTGGGCGACCGGGGCTACGAACGGTTCTGCCAGACGGGCCGGGATTTCGACGCCCGCCTGGAGGCCCTGGGGGCGCGGCGTCTCTATCCCCTTGCCGAGTGCGACGTCGATTTCGAAGGGACGGCGGCGGCCTGGATCGAGGCCGTGGTCGAGCGTCTCGGCAAGGAAATGGGCCCGCTCCCGGCACCGATTCCCGCGCTTTCCTGGCCGGCGATTCAGCCGGCGGAGAAAGCCGAGCCAGTCCACACGCGGAACAATCCCTACCCGGCGCGAGTCGCGGACAACATCAAGATCACCGGCCGGGGCTCCACCAAGGATGTGCGCCACCTGGAGCTGGCGATCGAAGGCTCGGGGCTCGTCTTCCAACCTGGCGATGCCCTGGGGGTGGCCCCGCGCAACTGCTCCGTGCTGGTGGAGGAGATCCTAGCAACGCTAGGGCTCGACGGTGCCGAGCAGGTCGCCTTGTCCAAGGGCGGCGAGGCGAGCCTTGCGGAAGCGCTCGCTCGCGATTACGAGATCACCACCCTCACCCGTCTTTTCCTCGAGCGCTGGGCCGCTCTTTCCGGAGCAACCGAGCTGCTGGCGCTCCTCCAGGAGGAAAATCAGGGCCGGCTCAGGGAATTTCTGGCCGGGCGCGAGATCATCGACGTGCTCCAGGCCTACCCGGTACGGGGCCTGAAGGGAGAAGAATTCCTGAAGGTATTGCGCCCCTTGCAACCGCGGCTCTATTCCATCGCCTCCAGCTACGAGGTCGATCCCGATACGGTGCATCTTACTGTGGGGGTGGTGCGCTACGAAGCCCGCGGGCGGGCCCGCAAAGGTGTGGCGTCCACTTTCTTGGCAGAGCGGGTCGCTGAGACGGATACCGTGCCCGTCTATGTTCACCCCAACGACAACTTCCGCCTGCCGGCCGATCCTGACACTCCCATCATCATGGTGGGAGCAGGTACCGGGATCGCCCCCTTTCGGGCCTTCGTCGAGGCTCGTCAAGCAAGGGGGGCGCGGGGCCACAACTGGCTGATCTTCGGCGAGCGCCACTTCCGCACCGATTTCCTCTACCAGCGGGAGTGGCTGGACTACCGCCGCCAAGGCTTCCTGCAGCTTGACGTCGCTTTTTCCCGGGACGGTGTCAACAAGGACTATGTGCAGCACCGCCTGCTGGATCGAAGCCGCACGCTTTACGCGTGGCTCGAGGAGGGTGCCCACTTCTACGTGTGCGGAGACGCGAGCCGCATGGCCCCCGATGTCCATGAAGCTCTGATCGAAGCGGTACGTAGCGCCAGCGGCCGCACGCGGGAAGATGCTGTCGCCTACGTAAAGGAGCTGCAGGCGGCCGGCCGTTATCAGCGGGACGTGTACTGATGGGCGAACCCTCGACTTCCGGCCTCACGCTCGCCGCCGAGGAGGCACTCAAAGCGACGAGCAATTTCCTGCGGGGCACCATCGCCATCGGCCTGGAGGATCCCGTCACCGGCGCGATCTCCGAAGAGGATGCCAAGCTGCTCAAGTTCCACGGTAGCTACCAGCAGGACGATCGAGACCTGCGCCTGGAGCGCCAGCGCCAGAAGCTGGAGCCCGCCTATTGCTTCATGGTGCGGGTCAGGATGCCCGGGGGCGTGTGCACGCCCATTCAATGGCTGGCCCTGGACGAACTTGCCCGCACCTACGCCAACGGGACGTTGCGCATCACCACACGCCAGACCTTCCAGTTTCACGGCGTGTTGAAACGCCATCTGAAACCTTTGATCGCCGGCATCAATCGAGCGCTGCTCGACACCATCGCCGCCTGTGGCGACGTCAACCGCAACGTCATTTGCCACAATAACCCCTACCTCACGCCGGTGCACGGGGAAGTCCACCGCATCGCCCGGGCCATCAGCGATTACCTTCTGCCCCGTACCCGGGCTTACCGGGAAATTTGGCTGGACGAAAAACCCGCGCCTGATGCGCCGCCTGAGGACGAGCCCCTATACGGACCCACCTATCTGCCGCGGAAGTTTAAGATCGGACTCGCCGTGCCCCCCGTCAACGACGTGGACGTCTTCGCCCAGGATCTCGGCTTCATCGCCCTCGCCGAGGACGAACGGCTTCTCGGTTTCAACGTGGCGGTGGGTGGAGGCATGGGAATGAGCCACGGAGAGCCGGCCACCTATCCGCGGCTCGCGGAAGTGATCGGTTTCTGCCCGCCGGAGAAGGCGGTGGAAGTGGCGGAGCAGGTGGTCAAGATCCAACGAGACTATGGGGACCGCACCAACCGCAAACACGCCCGGCTCAAGTACACCCTCGACGATCGGGGGGTCGGTTGGTTCCGGGAGGAGCTGGAGAAGCGTCTCGGCTGGCGCCTGGAGACACCTCGCCCGTTCCGCTTCGAGTCAACCGGCGATTCTTTCGGTTGGTTCCAAGATCGGGAAGGAAACTGGCACCTCAGCCTGTTCGTGATGAGCGGGCGCGTTCAGGACACCGCGGAGGTGCGACTCATGACCGCGTTGCGGGAGATCGCCCGCAGGCACGACGGGGATTTTCGCTTGACCGCCAACCAGAACGTGACGGTGGCCCGCGTCAGGCCTGCCAACAAGGATGCCTTCGATCAGATCCTGCAGGCCCACGGCGTGCGGCTGCCCCAAACCCTGGGCGCCTTGCGGCTCAACGCCCTGTCCTGCGTCGCCCTGCCCACCTGCGGTCTCGCCATGGCGGAGGCCGAGCGTTGGCTTCCAACCCTGGTAGGGCGCCTGGAAGGGCTATTGCATAGACTCGGTCTCCAGGAGCTGCCCATCCTGCTGCGGGTCACAGGATGCCCCAACGGCTGCGCCCGGCCGTATCTGGCAGAGATCGGACTCGTGGGCAAGAGCCTGGGCCGCTATAACCTCTATCTGGGGGCAGGTTTCACCGGGGAACGGCTCAACCGGCTGTACCGGGAAAACCTGTCTGAGGACGAAGTTGTAGAAGTCCTCGCTCGCCTTTTCGAACATTACGCCGAAGGCCGAAATCCGGGCGAGCGATTCGGCGACTTCGTCGTGCGCGCGGGCTACGTGAAGCCAGTGCATGCCGGAAGGCAGTTCCACGACTTGCGCTGAGCAAGCTATCCAGCTACTGCGCTAACGATGCTCTGCCATCGAATCCAAAGGAGAAACGCATGGCCAATTATCTGCTGATCGAATCGCGGGATCCCTTCGATAGCAACGACGTCTCCAATTACTACCAGCTCGCGCGGGACCTGGCGCGAGAAGGCAACCCAGTCACCCTGTTTCTCGTCCAGAACGGCGTGCTGCCGGTCCGTCGCAGTGCGCACAGCCCGGGCCTTTCGGAGACCGTGCGTGCTGGGGTGAAAGTGCTCGCAGACGGGTTTTCCCTGCGGGAGCGGGGTATTCCTGCGGACCAGATCGTGGAGGGGGTGGCGGTAGCGGACCTGGAGGTAGTAGTCGACGAGCTCGCCGCCGGCACCAAGACCTTCTGGCATTGAAAGGAGCAGGACCATGGCGACTCGCAAAACCCTGACCTTTGCCCTGATGGACCCCCCTTACGAGAGCGCCCGCAGCACCACGGCGCTGCGGCTGATCGCCATCGCGGCCCGGCGCGGCTACCAGATCAACGTGTTTGCCTACGAAGGTGCCGTCTGTCTGCCCTTCGCCAAGCAAACACCCCACGCGAACGCCGTGCACGGCCGGGACGTCGAGGAGGAGAACCACCCGTTGCCGCGTAAGTGGATCGCCGCTCTGATCAAGGAGGCCAAGGAAAACGGCGGCCGCCTTGACTGGGTGAACTGCGGATTGTGCGTCGATGAGCGGGGTGTGGGCGAAGCCATCGAGGGGGTACGCCGCGGGAGCCCAGCCGACTTCTGGAAAATGGCCGAGGCCTCTGACAATACCCTGGTCATCCCGACGAAGTAAGGAGAAGGGCGATGAAGGTGCTCAACGTGATCGAAACGGCCTACCGCGCAACCCTTGAAGAGCAGGACGATACCATCGTATGGCTCACCCATGCGATGAAGAATGCTGGCGCCGATCTGGACGTGCTGCTCCGTGGCAACGCGGTCAGCTACGGCGTAAAAAATCAGGACGCCTCGGGGCTCGCTTTCGGCACGGAGGTGCAAACGCAGCCGCCTCGCATCGCCGACGACCTGGGCAAGCTGGTGGCGAAAGGGGTACACGTCTACATCGTGTCCGAGGACCTGACCGAGCGGGGAATCGACCAGGCAGATCTGATCGAAGGCCTTACCGCCATCTCGCGTATCGGCATCGCCACCCTGCTCGGAAAATACGACCAGATCTGGCATTGGTAGCCGCCCCGCCAGCGGAGCGGTTTCCGGCGCGAGCGCCGATCAGGCAGCCGCCTGGAAAGGATGCCGCAGCACGATGGTTTCCTCCCGCTCGGGCCCGGTCGAGATGATATCCACCGGCACGCCGCAGATGGCCTCGATCCGGGCCAGGTAGTTACGCGCCGCCTTCGGCAGCTCCTCCAAACGCTTCAGCCCCACGGTGCTCTCCTTCCAACCCGGCACTTCCTCGTAGATAGGCTCGCATTCTGCCAGCGCGTCCGCACCGGCCGGCAGCAGGTCGTAGCGGCGCTCGCCGACACGGTAGCCCACCGCGAGCCGCAGCTTCTCCACCCCGTCCAGCACGTCCAGCTTGGTGACGCACAATCCGGACACGCCGTTGATCTGAATGGAGCGCTTGAGCGCCGCTGCATCGAACCAGCCACAGCGTCGGGGACGACCGGTGGTGGCGCCGAACTCGTTGCCCCGAGCCGCCAGATGCCGCCCTGTGTCGTCGATCAGCTCGGTGGGAAAGGGACCACCCCCCACCCGGGTGGTGTATGCT
>NZ_DAIRTR010000151.1:0-6563 GCF_036803785.1 Pelomicrobium sp.
CCAGAGGCCCCACCCGCCCTTGTGGACGGCCGCCGTAAGCCCAGACACCTTCGAATGGGCGGCGCAGCGGGGGCTTGGCGTGCTCGCCGGCCCGTTCAAGCCCTGGTTCATGGTGCGCCACGACCTGGAACGCTATCGTCGGGCCTGGACGAGTCCCGCCCCGCCCCGGGCGGCCATGACCGTGGGAGTGCTGTGCCTGGAGGACGGCGCGCGGGCCCGGCGGCTGGCGGCCGAAGCCTTCACCTGGTTCTATCGGGCCCTGTACCAGACCACCCTGCCGGTGCTGGAAAGCTTGTATCCGGGGTATGAACACTTCCGCGAGCTGGGCCGTTTCCGGGCCCTTGCCCGCCTGGGCATTCACCTCCCGTTTCTGCAACGGTTCGGCATGGTGGTAGTGGGCGACCCGGACGAGTGCGCGCAGCAGCTGGAATGCTACGAGGCGGCGGGCGTCACCCATCTGCTGCTCGCCGTGGGCGCGGGGGCGTTGCCTACCGAAGTGGTGCAGGAATCCCTCGCCTGTCTCGCCACCCACGTGCTTCCCCGCTTCTCCCGACCATGAAGGTGGTGGTGACGGGCGCTGCGGGGCGCCTCGCCCAGGCGGTGCTGCCCGCCCTGTGCCAGCACCCCGGGGTGGAGGAAGTGCGGGGCATCGACCTGCGTCCCCCCGCTTATGCCCATCCCAAGTTTCGGGGCCTGCAGGCAGCGCTCGGGGGGCCCGGACTAGACCGATGGCTGGCCGGGGCGGATGCCCTGGTCCATCTCGCCTTCGTGGTCCTGCGGGGCCGCACGGCCTTAGCCACCATGCGCGCCGTGAACGTGGAAGGCAGCCTCACCCTGTTTGCCCGGGCCAAGCGCCTCGGAGTCAGGCGGCGGATTTTTCTCTCCAGCGCGGCGGTGTACGGCGGCGGCGAAGCCCTCGACGAGACGGCGCCCTTCGCACCCCTTCCCGGCTTCGCCTATGCTTGGCACAAAGCCGCGGTGGAGCAGGCGTTGCAGGCGTGCGATCCGCAGGCGTTGCGGCTACGCCCCCACGCCATCGTGGGCCCCCGCTGCCAGCCCCTCCTCAAAGCCCTCCTGGCCCAACCCTTCTACGTACGCCTTCCCGATCCCCAGCCCCAGCTCCAGTGCGTGCACGAAGAAGACGTGGCGCAGGCGGTGATCGCGGCCCTCACGGGCGACGCCCGTGGGCCGTTCAACCTGGCCGCAGAAGGGAGTTTTTCCTTTCGCGAGGCCGTGCGCGAGCGCCACCGTCGGGCCGTCCCGTTGAGCCTCGCCGCCGCCCGGCGCCTGGTGGGCTTGGGCTGGCGCCTGACCGGGCTTTTCGGCGAGCCGGGCTGGGTGGAGGGACTCGCCCGCTCCTTGACCCTGGACTGCACCCGGGCACACACGGAGCTGGGCTGGCGGCCCCGCTACGACTGCTGGGCAGCCCTAGAGGCCACCGTTCCCCTCAGGGGAGGGAAAGGGACACCTTGAAGCCGTAGCCCTGGAGCAGCCGCACCGTGGGTCCCAGCAAGCGGCGGACGAACGCCTGCCGATGGGGGTTTGAGCGGGCGAGGGCCTGCCAGTGGCGGCCGGGTGTCAAGCCCGCCGCTTCGTAGAGAACGGCTTGGGGATAGAACATGGCCTGCGCCATGAGGGTCAGGAGCCGCCCCAAGATCCAACCCCGCCATCGGCGGCTCGCCGGCGTGAGCCCAGTCAGGGCCGCCTCGATCGTGCGGCGGGCGAAGGCCAAATGGCGGGCCTCGTCCAGCATGTGCATGAGGCAGATGTCCCGCACCGCCGGATTCACCGCCTCCTCCCGCTGCTGGCGCAGGTAGCGATTCAGCTTGTCCGGCACGTCCTCGCCGATGAGCACTGCCAGCCAGAACAAGGGCCCGTCCACTGGCAGCCACTGGCCGAGCCATTCGGCGCTGCGCGGCAGCGGCCGGTACCCGTCCGGTAGGGCGAGCCCGGTTCTGTCCATGAGGGTGAGGAACATGAGACTGTGGCCCGCTTCCTCCTGGAGCTCCCGTAGGAGATAGATATGGCTCGCCAGCGGGAGCGGCCGCCGCAGCCGCCGGGCGAGTCGAGCCATGAACAAGCCCTCGAACCAGAGCCCGGCGCGGATGATGCCCAGGAACTCGTACTGGGAGAGCCGGCGCTGAGTCGCCTCGTCCAGGGAATCGAACGCCGCCAGGCCGCAGAGGGACAGGGCCTCCCGAGGGAGCCAGAAGTCCTTCAGGGAAAGGGCGTCCCACCGCACGCGGACCACCGGGTCCCGGTAGGGCTCGGCGGCGGCGCTCAGATGGCGCACCAGGGAAAGGTCGGGCACCCGGTTCATGGCGGGAGGCGGACAGAAGCGACGGTTACGCTGCAGGCGCCGATCATAGCACTGCCGGGCCCCTTGGGGAGAACGCTTCGCGTAGGCGGGCGAGTTGGCGGCCGGCAGGCGTATCAGCCTTGCCCGCCGCCACCACCGCCTCCAGGAAGCCCTCCAAGAATTCAGGCAGCGCCTGCACGATGAGCCGCTTGCGCAGGCGCCCCGCGCCGGCCAGGGTCCACTCGGCGCGCCAACCGGAAGGTGCTCGGGCGCAACAGACCCGCACCCCCCAGGCGGGCGGCCCCGCCGTCCAGGCGTGCGCCGCCACCACCAGTCGGTGCACTTCCCGCGCCTCCACCCCGACGGCGGGCCCCACGTATTCCACCTGCAACTCCTGGCACAGGGGTTCCAGCAAGGCGTCGAGCCGGACCAGGGCCTCCTCCAAGGCGGCATCGACCCGCACGCGGGGGCTTCGTGCCTCCGAGGCCAGGTGGACCAGAAAATCGTGGGTCATGGGTACAACAGCTCGATCCGGACGCGTCTCATCGTGGGCCTGGCAGAGGAGGGCCGCCCCGAAGGCGCCCGGGGTGCAGGAGCAATCGAGCGTCTCGACTGGGATGCGGTGAATAGAGCGGGTCCCTCACAGCGTCCATTTTCCGGGACGTCCTAGACAAAATCCAGGTTAGGATAGCCTGTCTAAGGTCGACCGAGGGAGGGGGCGGGCGATAGTGTGCAAGAGCTGTTCCCGACGAGCTGCGCCCGCATCGCGGCCCGGCGCTTCCGTGACATGGGCGTGCGCCGCTGCACCCCCGGCCGCACGGGGGGATGCTGGCATTCTGTCTGCAGGGCGAAAAGCTTCCCAACCCTTCCCCGCTCCTGGCCCGTGGGAGACCCCGCCTGCGCGAAGGAGGCCCGGGTCGTCGGGAACCGCGGGCCGGAGGGGATCGGGGGCTGATTGGCTGTACCCGTAGGACGGACCGTACCCGTATACTTATGCCCATGAGCCCCTCGCACCGCCGCCCACCGGCCGCCGGCGTCATCGGCATCCCCGGCCAGCCCGACGGGAAACCCGTCCTGCTGGTGGTGGACGATGACAACCTCATCACCGATACCCTGGCCTTCGTCCTAGGGCGGGACTTCGAGGTCCACGTCGCCGAGACCCGGCCCCATGCCATCAGCCTGGTGCGGCAATTGGACCCGCCGCCCGACCTCGCCCTGGTGGACCTCGGGCTGCCTCCCATCCCCCATCAGCCGGATGAGGGCTTCCGCCTGATCTCCGAGCTCCTTGCCCATTCCGAGCAGATGAAGATCCTGGTGCTCTCGGGGCAAAACGACGAGGCCAATGCCCGCCATGCCCGCGCCCTCGGTGCGGTGGATTTCATCGCCAAGCCGTGCGAGCCCGAGGACATCAAAGCCCACCTGATGGCGGCGCTTTCCGCCCGCGCCCGGGAGCTCAAGGAAGACAAGGAAGCCCTGCCCGGGGAATACGGCATCATCGGCTCAAGCGAGCCGATCCAGAAAATGCGGGAGCAGATCCGTCAATACGCGCGCGCCCCGTTTCCGGTGCTGATCGAAGGGGAATCGGGCAGCGGCAAGGAAATGGTGGCGGCAGCCTTGCACAAGCTCTCCGCCAACCCGAGCGCGCCCTACCTGGCCCTCAATTGCGCCGCCATTTCCCCCAACCTGGTGGAGCCCACGCTGTTCGGCTACGCCAAGGGCTCGTTCACCGGCGCGACTGGCGCCAAGTCGGGCTATTTCGAGGATGCGAGCGGCGGCACGCTGTTTCTGGACGAGATCGGCGAGCTGCCGTTGGACCTGCAGCCTAAGCTGCTGCGGGTGCTGGAAAACGGCGAATTCCAGCGGGTAGGGGAAACCCAGACACGCAAGAGCAACGCCCGGGTAATCGCCGCCACCAACCGGGACCTGCGCCAGGAAGTGCGGGCGGGCCGTTTCCGCGCCGACCTCTACCACCGGCTTTCGGTCTTCACCATCCAGGTGCCGCCCTTGCGGGAGCTCGACGGTGACAAGCTGCTGCTGCTGGAGCATTTCCGCCGCTTCTACGCCGACCAGGGAGATGCCCAGCCCTTCGAACTTTCCCCCGATGCCCTCGAGCTGTGGAAACGCTATCCCTTTCCCGGCAACGTGCGGGAGCTGCGCAACATCGTCATTCGCCTGGTCACCAAGTACGCCGGACGCCGGGTGGACGCGCGCCAGCTAGAAGCGGAGCTGGACGTGACTCTGCCGGCCGCCTCTCCCGATGAGGCCATGCTTCAGCGCGACCCGCAGGCCTTGCTGGCCCTCGCCACCCGCCAGCTCCAACGGGAGCGGGAATTCAGCCTGGACCAGACCCTGAAGCTCTGGGAGCAAAGCTACATCCGGGCCGCCCTGCAGCTCACCCACGGCAACGTGAGCCAGGCGGCGAAGCTCCTGGGCATCAACCGCACCACCCTCTATAGCCGCATGGAGGTGCGGGGCGAACCGGGCGACAAGAACACTTGAGCCACGCCATCGCGCACTCCGATCGCTTCGCGTGTATTTAGACCACTACGGGCTCAGCGAGCCGCCCTTCAGCATTACACCCCTTACCGATTTCTTCTACACCGGCGCCCGCCGCGGCTCGACGCTGGAGGCGCTCATTTACGCCCTCACCCATGTGGAGGGCATCGTCAAAGTGGTGGGCGAAGTGGGCAGCGGCAAGACCATGCTATGCCGGGTGCTCATGGAGCGGCTGCCCCCGGCGGTGGAGACGGTCTATCTATGCCATCCCGCCCTGGGGCCGGATGAGCTGCTCTACGCCGTGGCCGACGAGCTGGGCCTTAATCTGGCGGGCGAGCGCCAGACCCAAGCCCTCAAGGCCCTCTCCCAGGCCCTAATCGACAAGCACGTTGCGGGCAAATACGTGGTCGTGCTGGTGGACGAAGCCCACGCCATGTCCATAGAGACGCTCGAGGCGTTGCGGCTGCTCTCGAACCTGGAGACGGGTCGCCACAAGCTGCTGCGCATCGTGCTATTCGGCCAGCCTGAGCTGGACACCCTTCTCAGCCGGCCGCAGATGCGCCAGCTGCGGGACCGCATCACCCACAGCTTCCAGATGTTGCCCCTGGAGGGATCCGCCGTGGGCGAATACCTCACCTTCCGGCTGCGGGCGGCCGGCTACCGGGGCCCGGACCTATTCAGTCCGGCGGCCGTGCGGGCGATCGCCCGCGCCTCCCGAGGCCTCACCCGGCGCATCAACATCCTTGCCGACAAGGCGCTGCTCGCCGCCTTCGTGGAAGGCTCCCACCGGATCGAACCCCGCCACGTGAAGTTGGCCATCCGCGATTCGGCGCTGGTGCCTCGGCGTCGCCCATTCGCGCTCGCTTTGACCCTCTGCCTCTTGGCGGCTGGCCTTGCAGCAGGCGCCGGTTGGTTCTACCGGATCTTGCCCCTGCCCGAGGCCGATCCCGCGGGCACAGTCCAGGCAACGATGACAGTTCTGCTTTCGAAAGAATCCTCCGCACCTCAGGGGCAAGCGGCTTTCGCGTCGACGCAACCGCCCCCCGAAGGAGGGGCCGAGGAGGCCTCCCGAGAGCCGCCCGCGTCCGCAAGCGCCTTTCCGGAATCGGCCCTCGACGCGTCCCCCCTGCTGGGCCAGCGGGTGGCGGCGGCGAAGAAGCTTCTGGAGACCCGTCCAGGGGACAGCTACAGCGTGCAGCTTTTCCTGACCAACGACATCCGCCCGGCGCGCATGGAACGGTTCTTGCAAAGGGCCCGGGAACGCATCGAGTTGGAGAAGATTTACGTGTACCCCACTCGCACCGGCGGCCAGCCCAACTTCGCCGTCCTGTACGGCAGCTTCGACACCCGGGAGGAAGGCCTGGCAGCCCTGGAGCGGCTACCGTCCGGCTATCGGAGCGAGTTCGCTCCCATCGTGCGCCGGCTGGACGAAATCAAGGCGATGCGGTGAAGAATCCAGGATGGCGACATGACAAACTACTCACATAACGCTCAATATTGGTTTGAATAAAAAAGATTTCATGCTAGGCTGAGACTGCGTTCATGCCTTTTAGGGAGAAAGGGGGAGTGAGGCGAACCGGGCAACGTTCCTCCGGGCCCATGCCCATGGCGGGTTGCTTCCCGGCAGCGAGGCTTGTTGCCGCGAGCCTTTTCGTGGCCGTGGCGGGCTGTGGCACCCAGCCCAGCAAACCCTCGCCCGCGGCCCACGTCACCACCGCCACCGTACCGCCCAGGACCGGCACCCCGCCGCCACTGGTCACCCAGGCGC
>NZ_DAIRTR010000152.1:0-6486 GCF_036803785.1 Pelomicrobium sp.
AGCTGAGGCTCATGCCCGAGGCGGCGGTGACGGAGCTCACCGAAGCTTACGAGTTCCTGCGCCATCTGGAGCATCGGCTCCAATACCTGGACGACCAGCAGACCCAGTCCCTGCCGGCCTCGGCCGCCGACCAGGCCCTCGTCGCCGAGGCCATGGGTTTCGCCGGCTGGCCGCTGCTCACCGAGGCCCTCGCCCGACACCGGGCTGCCGTCACCCGCCACTTTGAGCAAGTCTTCGCGGGCCCGCAACCGACGCCCGCCGATGGCACCCTTGGTGCCCTGTGGGAAGAACGGCTCTCCGCCGACCAGGCATGCGCCTGCCTGGTGGAGCTGGGCTACCGGGACGCCGGGTCGATCTGCGACCGGCTTGCCAAGTTCCGGCGGGGACCTCGCTACCAGAGCCTGTCCCGGGCGAGTCAAAAGGTGCTGGACGCCCTAGTGCCGGCGGTCATCGTCGCAGCCGCCCGTCAATCCAACCCGGATGCCACCCTGGAGGGATTGCTCGGGCTGCTGGAGGCAGTGAGCCGCCGGGCGGCCTACCTCGCCTTGCTTAACGAATACCCCCAGGCCCTGGAGCGAGTGGCGAAAGTGGCCAGCGCCAGCCGTTGGGCCTGCGACTATCTTACCCGCCACCCCATCGTGCTGGACGAACTGCTGGACACCCGCGAGCTCTACAGTGCTCCCGACTGGGGCCAGGCGGCCAAGCAACTGCGCCAGCTCCTGGACGACGCCGAGGGTGACACCGAACGGCAAATGGACGTGTTGCGCCACTTCCACCACGCCATGGTGTTTCGCCTGTTGGCCAAAGACCTGGAAGGATTGCTGCCTGTGGAGACCCTGGCCGATCACCTGACGGCCCTGGCGGACCTGATCCTCTCCGAAGTACTGCGCCTCGCCTGGGCGAGGCTCAAGGGCCGCCACCGGGAGACACCCCGCTTTGCCATCATCGGCTACGGGAAACTGGGCGGGAAGGAGCTGGGCTACGCCTCCGACCTGGACCTCATCTTCCTCTACGAAGACCCGGACCCGGCCGCGCCCGAGGTTTATGCCAGGCTCGCCCAGCGCATCAACTCCTGGCTCACCAGTTACACGCCTGCCGGCGTGCTGTACGACACCGATTTGCGGCTGCGACCTGACGGGGCGAGCGGGCTCCTGGTCTCGCCCCTGGAAGCCTTCGCCGCTTATCAGCGGGAGAAGGCCTGGGTGTGGGAGCACCAGGCCTTGACCCGAGCCCGCTTCGTGACCGGGGACGCCGCGGTGGGGGAAGGCTTCGAGGCGATCCGCAGGCAGGTGCTATGCCAGAAGCGGGACCTTACCGCCCTCAGGGGCGAGATCACGGCCATGCGGCGGAAAATGCTGGAAGCCCATCCCAATAAGAGCGGGCTGTTCGACCTGAAGCACGACCGGGGAGGGATCATCGACGTGGAGTTCACGGTCCAGTACCTGGTGCTCGGGTACGCCCACGTGCACCCGGAGCTGACCGCCAACATCGGCAACTTGGCGCTGCTCAGGCTCGCCGCCGCCCTCTCCCTCATTCCGGAGGCCCTCGCTGAGCGGGTGCGGCAAGGCTACCGGGAGTTCCGTCGTCGCCAGCACCACCTGCGGCTGAACGGGGCCCGCTACGCCCGAGTGCCGCACCAAGAGGTGGCCGAGGCAGTGACTGCGGTGCGCGAGCTGTGGCGCACCGTATTCGGTGAGGATTGAGCTGGAAACCGTATCTGCAGGGTTCCCTCAGCCGCTCGCGGCAGCCACCGAGCAGGCGACGGGGCTTTGCTTGCCCGGGACTTTGCGACCGAGGAGCCGGTAGACGGTCATCCTTCCCTTGCCCTTGACCACGATCTCCACCGGGCCCTCGAAAGCATACTCGCCGGCAAGCCGCAGATAGGTGGCGGCATCCACCTGGATGCAGCCGGGAGGGGCTTCCGTGGTGAGCCGGCTGGCGGTGTTTACCGTGTCTCCCCATAGGTCATAGACGATGCGCCGCGTGCCGATGACGCCAGCCATGACCGGCCCCGAGGCGATGCCCACGTGGATGTTGAGCCCGGCGGCGCGCAGCTGCGGGTGGGCGCTGATCAGGGCGCGCATCTCCAGGGCGAGCTCCGCCACTGCGCGGTGGCAATGGAGGTTGCCCGGCGCGAGTCCGCCCGCTACCATGTAGGCGTCCCCCACGGTCTTGATCTTGTCCAGGCCGTGGCTTTGCACCAGGGCGTCGAACATGGAAAAGACCTTGTCGAGCAATGCCACCAGGCGCTCGGGGGATAGCGCCTGAGTGAGCCGGGTGAAGTTGACCAAGTCGGCGAACATGACGGCAACATCGCTATGACCGTCGGCGATGATGTTCTCGCCCGCCTTCATCCGCTGAGCGATGGGCGCCGGCAGGATGTTATTGAGGAGCCACTCGGACTTGCGCTGCTCTTCCTCCAGCAGCCGGTGCTGCTCGTCGAGGCGTGCCTTGATGCGGGCGTTCGCCGCGACGAAATAGGCAAGCAGCGCGTAGACCACACAGGAGACACCTGCGAAGTTCAAGGCGAAGAACACCGCGATGGCCTGCATCGGAAGGGGCACCTGCCCGGGCGCAGCGAGGTAGTAATCGAAGAAGCCGGACAGCGCCGTCATGGCGCCGTAGGCCACGAACCAGGGGATCGATTCCCGTGGGCCCTGCACCACCAGGGCGCCCACCGGCGCGAGCAGCGCCCACAGCATCACGCCTGAGGAGGTCACGAAGCTGCCGATGCTCCATTGCATCAGAAAAGGAAAGAACAGAAATAGGCTGAGGAGCGTCAGGCGGTAGACGACGAAGTTGCCGCTCGCCAGGAAATACACGAGAGAGGCGACCAGGCTCAACTGATAGGCGAGGGGCACGGTGGTGGAGAAGGCCACACCCATGGCCCAGTAGACGGCGAGCCAAACCATGACGCCGAAGCTCATGAGCCCGGCGGCGAAGACCAGCAGTTGGCGCTTGAGGCTCTCCTCCTCCGGCAGCGGCACCCCTCCCGCCGTCCTAAACGCGGCCAGCACCGATGCGAGCCTGCCACCCATTCCCCGGGATTCTCCTTGTGCCTGGCCCACGACCACGCCTCGTGGGCCGAGAAAAAGAAGCAAACCGCAGGCCAGGATCGAAGCGCGCTGCAGACCCTCCCGTGGAGATTTTCCCCTGGACAATTTGGGCCTTGCGCGATCGGGCACGGCGCCGGCGAACGGCCGTGACGCCGTGGCCGTCGGATTTTTGAAGTAAAATGTCGGCCTTTCGACGCGCTGCAGCCGCCTCATGGGAGCCGCCCTTATGTCATTAGCCGACCGCGACGGTTTCATCTGGTACGACGGCAAGCTGGTGCCATGGCGCCAGGCCACCACCCATGTGTGCACCCATACCTTGCACTACGGCCTGGGGGTATTCGAAGGCCTGAGGGCCTACAAGACCGCGCGGGGAACGGCCATCTTTCGTCTCGAGGAGCACACGGACCGCCTGTACCGTTCCGCCCATATCTTTGGCATGAAGATCCCCTACGACCGGCAGACCCTGCTGGAGGCGCAGAAAGAGGTGGTGCGAGCCAACCGGCTGGAATCTTGCTATGTACGTCCCATCGCCTTCTACGGCGCCGAGGCCCTCGGCATCTCGGCCAAGACCATCTCGGTGCACGTGGCCATCGCCGCCTGGCCCTGGGGGGCCTATCTGGGGGCGGAGGGTCTCGAGAAAGGCATCCGAGTCAAGACCTCCTCCTTCAGCCGACACCATGTGAACGTCACCATGTGCAAGGCCAAGGCGGTGGGCAGCTATTCCAACTCCATCCTGGCCAATCAGGAGGCCACCAACGACGGCTACGACGAAGCGCTGCTTCTGGACGTGGAAGGTTACGTGGCCGAGGGCTCCGGGGAAAATATCTTCATCGTGCGCAACGGCGTGCTCTACACCCCAGACCTCACTTCCGCCCTGGAGGGCATCACCCGGGACACGGTGATCCAGCTCGCCCGGGAGGCGGGCCTGAGCGTCGTGGAGAAGCGCATCACCCGGGACGAAGTCTACATTGCGGACGAAGCCTTCTTCACCGGCACCGCCGCGGAAGTGACCCCTATCCGGGAGCTGGACAACCGGGTGATCGGCACGGGCAGCCGCGGCCCGGTGACCGCCCGGCTGCAATCGATGTTTTTCGACGTGGTGAGCGGCCGGTCCGAAAAACACCTCGGCTGGCTGAGCTTCGTTTGAGGCTGCCCATGGAAGAGCACAAGACGGAAAACCGGCAGCGGGTCGTGGAGGTGACCGCCGCCGATCTGCCTCTGCATTGTCCCATGCCGTCCCAGAAGCTGTGGAATGCCCATCCCCGGGTGTTCCTGCCCATCGAAAAGACGGGCGCGTCCCTGTGCCCCTACTGCGGCACCCTGTACAAACTGAAAGACGGGGCGTCTTCGGCCCGCCACTGACCGCCGGCCACCGCCGCCTCGACCGCGGCACCGGGGCAGTGGGGCTCGGACCGCCCCTTTCCCTCTCCCGGACGCCACGACGCGGGCATCGCGCCATGGACAAAATTTTGGTGGTAGCCCCCTCCTGGATCGGCGACTGCGTGATGGCCCAGCCGCTCCTCGCCCGGCTCAAGGCCCGCCCCCGGCCGCCCCGCATCGATGTACTGGCCCCGGCCTGGTCAGCCGCCTTGTTCAAGCGCATGGCGCAAGTGGACGCGGTGATCGAAAATCCCTTTCCCCATGGCAGCCTCAAGCTGCTTGACCGCTTACGTCTGGGCCGGCGGCTGGCTGCCGCCCGCTACGATCAGGCGATCGTGCTGCCTAACTCCCTCAAGTCGGCCCTCGCCCCTTTCTTCGCCCGCATCCCGGTGCGCACCGGCTACGTGGGGGAAGCTCGCTACGGGCTGCTGAACGACGCGCGCCGGCTCGACAAGACCGAACTTCGGCTGCTGGCAGAGCGCTACGCGGCCCTTGCCGAACCGGCGGGGGCACCCCTTGCCCGCCCTCTCCCTTATCCCCACCTGATGGTCGATGCGGCGGCCCGCCGGGCGACCCTCACCCGGCTTGGCCTTGAAGGGGACGGTCCCGTGGCGGTGCTATGCCCCGGCGCCGAATACGGACCAGCCAAGCGCTGGCCAGCCCCCCACTTCGCCGCCCTAAGCCGCGCTCTGGCGCGGCGAGGCTACGCCGTCTGGCTCGTCGGCTCGGCCAAGGACCGGGAGATCGCCCAGGAGATCGCCGCGGCAGCCCGGAACCAGGGCACCGCCCCCGTGTTTGATTTGTGCGGCAAGACCTCCCTCGAGGAAGCGATCGACCTCGTCTCGGCAGCACGCTTGGTGGTGAGCAACGACTCGGGCCTGATGCACGTGGCGGCCGCCTTGGATCGGCCCCTGGTGGCGCTGTTCGGCTCGTCGAGCCCGGCCTACACTCCCCCCCTTTCTTCCCGGGCCCGGGTCCTGCACCTGGGTCTGCCCTGCAGTCCGTGTTTCAAGCGGGTGTGTCCCCTGGGCCACTTTCGCTGCATGCTGGATCTAACCCCTGACCGGGTGCTGGAGGAGCTTGCCCGTCTTGTTCCGGGAGGCGATCCGTGAGCCGGCGCTTCGCCAGTCCCGACGAGGCGGAAAACGCCTTCTACGAAGCCTTCCAGCGGGCCGACCTGGAGGCGATGATGGAAGTTTGGGCCGAAGACGAGGAAGTGGCCTGCATCCACCCGGGCGGCGAGCGCCTCGACGGGTTGGAAGAAGTGCGGGAAAGCTGGCGACGCCTGTTCTCCCGAGGACCCACCTTGCGGCTGCGGATCACCCATCGCCGGGTGTGGCGCGGCGCCCTGATGGCCGTGCACACAGTGCACGAGAATATCCAGGTGGCGGGAGAGGGCTCGGGGCGGGTGATCGCCACCAACGTCTACCTCTTGACTGCCGGAGGCTGGCGTCTGATCCTGCACCACGCCTCCCCCGGTTCGAGGCAGGCACCGCCCGAGGACGAGCCCGGAGCCATCACCCTGCACTGAGCGCTTTCCCCACGAACGCGCCGTGAAAAGATCGCCCGTGCCCCCCATCGCCTACCGCGCCCCCCGCTGGCTCCCGGGCGGCCACCTCCAGACGCTCTACGCCGCGCTCCTGTGCCCCAGGCCTTCGGTGCAGCTCAAGCGTACTCGCTGGGACACCCCGGACGGGGATTTCGTGGACCTGGATTGGCTCGACAGCTCCGGCACGGGGCCTTTGATCGTGCTGTTCCACGGACTCGAGGGTTGTTCCCGCAGCCACTACGCCCAAGCCCTTCTCTTCGAGGTGGAGCGCTGGGGCTGGCGAGGGGTAGTCGCCCACTTCCGCGGCTGCAGCGGCGAGCTTAACCGGCGCCCGCGCGCCTATCACTCGGGGGACACTGAGCACGTGGATTGGGTGCTCCGGTGCCTGAGAGACCAGGAGCCGCGGGCAGCGCTTTTCGCTGTGGGAGTCTCCCTGGGGGGAAATGCCCTGCTCAAGTGGCTGGGGGAGCGGGGTTGCGACGCCCGCGCCGTGGTACGGGC
>NZ_DAIRTR010000153.1:0-6449 GCF_036803785.1 Pelomicrobium sp.
GAGCTTACCCTGGATCGACTGGGCTACTGGCGCCACAACCTCATCGCCTGGGCGGGCACAAGCGCGGTGCCCGAGGCCCTGGCCGGGCTGGTGGCAGCGCTGGAGGCGCGGCTCAGGGCCGCGGGCTACGCTTTCGATCGCCGGCCCTACGTGCCCCATGTGACCCTGGCGCGCAACGCCCGTTGCCGGGAAAGCTTAACCCTTGAGGAGCCGCTCCTGTGGCGTGCCGACGAATTCGTCCTCGTGCGCTCAACGCGGGGCAACGGAACCACCCACTACGAAACCATCGGCCGCTGGCCCCTCGGCGGCTGAGCCCTGCGCCGGGCTTAGAGATAAATGCACTGTTCTAGATGGCTCGACAGCTCTCTTTCGGGCACCTTGGTGTAATCCTTCTCGAAACTGTCGGTCACCCGGTCGAGAACGTGGGGATCGAGTTGTCCTTTCAGCAGCCCCAAAAAGGCGGGGGGCGCCACCAGGATCAGCCGCTGATACTCGTTGCGGGTGCGGCCCAAGTCCAGGAAGCGGGAAAGCTCGAGGGCAAAATGCTGGGCTTCGTGCTGCTTGGGATCGGTCTGGGGCACGTAGGCGCCGTGCCCGTTGCCGTGGCTTTTGTTGTGTCCCGGGCGATCGGTGACCAACTGGGAGGCTTTCTCCCGGCTCGCCGCGTGATCGAACTCTTTGAGTTTCTTCAATCCCTTTTTCGGTCCGGCGTTCAAGTAGAGCTGGGCTTTGCTGGAATTCGCCACCAAGATCCAGGTATTGGCCATGACCACCTCTTTGGGTATGGAGAGTTTGCTGAATCAGTCTAGCGAGGCAGCCTTCCCGAAGATAGCTCCCACCCGGCCGCAGGTAGGGCTAGAATCAGCGGTTATTTCCCGCCCCTGGGGGACTCGGCGGGAAGTCCTGGGGCGGGGGTCCGACGTGAGCTTCGAACCGGGGCTTTTCTTAGCCGGCCTGCCGCATGAGGGGCAAATTCGGCTTGACCCAGCGGTACACCCGCATGGGAGGTACATTCAGCAGCTCCACTCGCACCTCAGGCCGGCCGAACAACTCCCGCCCCAGCTCCCCGACCCGATCCCGCACCTGGTAGGCGACGAAGCGACCGCCCGGGGCCAAGGCATCGAATACCGCTCGGAGGATTTCCCGGCCGATCCGCCGAGGGATGGTGGAGAAGGGAATGCCGGAGACCACCACTTCCGGCGCAGGAAACCGGTGTGCCCGCAAGTGCCGTTCCAGGTGCCGGGCATCCCCATGGTGAATGACCAGCCGCGGGTCGCGCGTCGCGGAAAGAATGCGCACGAAGTCCGCATCGAGCTCGATGCCCAACAAGCGGGCGTCGGGGGCCATGGCGCGCAGCAATGCCCGCGTCGTGCCTCCGGTGCCCGGGCCCAGCTCCACCACTGCCCGAGCACGGCCCACATCGGAGAGCTCTACCACCCGCCGCTCCAGGAAGCGGGAGCTGGGAATGACGGACCCGACCCGGGCGGGATTCTTGAGAAAACCCTGGAAGAAGGCGAACCGCTCGTCGGGTTGCAGGCGTAAACGATCGAGTCTCAGCACATTTTCCTCCCGTGTTATCGAGCCGGGACGACCGTTCGGGCCCGAGAGAATTCCCCTCCTGCCCGAACCGTACCGTCCCGGAGGTGCAAACCCGTTCGTCTGACGAAACAACCCGCAGGCGGGCTGCTTTCGCCGCTTCACATTTTTTTGAATTTACCACAATCGCGCCCCTCTCTGCTTCAGGGCCTGGAAAAGGGGATGTGATCAGGGGCGCTCGTGCCCCCGGTCAGGGTAAAGCGCATGGCCTCTTCCAGGGTCCAGTCCGTGGGGGTGAGCCGGTCAACGGGCACGATTTCCACATAACCCGAAGTGGGGTTCGGGGCGGTGGGCACGTAGACCACCGCCAGGTCTTGCCCAGTGGCGGCGTCCTTGAGGGTGCGGGTGACGAGCCCCAGCGCTTTGAGGGGCGGATGGGGAAAATCGATCATCACGACCCGCTCCACCCCCGCCGGTTTTTGCTGGATGACCTGGAGGAAGTGCTTGGTGGCGCTGTAGACCGCCTTCACTAGGGGAATGCGGCCCATGAGAGCCTCGAGCCAGGCGAGGATGCGCCGCCCGACCACCCGGCTTGCCGCCCACCCCAGCGCATAGAGCGCCGCCAGGGTGAAGAGGATGGACACCGCCGACTCGAACCACGGGGCGAACAGTTGCTCGGCCAGCGTCGGCGAGTAGCGGGCAACGAAAACGGCAAGCCCCTGTACCCAGGGGCGTCCGGCTCGGGAAAGGGCACCCAGCAGGAAGTCGAACACCAGCCAGGTAACCCACAAGGGCGCCAGCACCAGAATCCCGGCGACGATATGACGGCCCGCGTGGGCCAAGACATGGCGATCGGAACTACGCATCGAGGAGGTCCTCCTGGATCGGTTCGCGGGCGAGCCCGGATGGATTCGCGACCGGCGCGGGGCCGGCCATGGGTCCGTGGGATAATAACCGCTGTTTGTCTTTCGCGAGACCCGCATGATGCGCGCCTTGAGCACTGCACCGATGATGGACTGGTCGGATCGGCACTGCCGCTACTTTTTCCGCCAGCTCACCCGGCATGCCCCCGTGTACACCGAGATGGTGGTCACCGGCGCGCTGCTTCACGGGGACGCAGCGCGGCACCTGGCGTTTCATGCGTTGGAGCATCCGGTGGCGCTGCAGCTGGGCGGGTCCGATCCCCAGGAGCTTGCCCGCTGCGCCCGGCTAGGGGAGCGATGGGGCTACGACGAAATCAACCTCAACTGCGGTTGCCCTTCGGGGCGGGTGCAACGGGGTGCCTTCGGCGCCTGTCTGATGGGCGAGCCGCAACGGGTGGCCGATTGCGTGAAAGCCATGCAGGATGCGGTGGGCGTGCCAGTGACGGTCAAGCACCGTCTGGGCATCGACGCCGTCGAGGCCTACGACTTCGTGCGCCGTTTCGTGGAAACTCTTGCGCGAGCGGGTTGCCGTATCTTCATCGTCCACGCCCGCAACGCGATCCTGCGGGGTTTGAGCCCCAAGGAGAATCGGGAGATTCCCCCCCTCAAGTACGACTACGTCTATCGCCTGAAGCGGGAGTTTTCCGAGCTCACCATCGTGCTAAACGGCGGCGTGCGCTCATGGGGGGAGATCCAGGCCCATCTGCAGCACGTGGACGGCGTCATGCTGGGACGTGCCGCCTACCACGATCCTTACCTGCTGGCGCAGGTCGATCGTCGGCTCTATGGCGATTTGCATCCTCCCAGGACGCGGGAGGAGGTAGTGCGTACCATGCACGCTTATTGCGTGGAGGAGGTCGGACGAGGAACGCCCCTGCGGGCCATCGTGCGACACATGCTGGGGCTGTACCATGGTGTGCCTCATGCGCGAGCTTGGCGCCGGCGCTTGTCCGATTCCCGGCGGCTCGCCGCCAACGACCCGGGCCTGCTGCTCGAGGCGATCGGTCCAGGGCTGCCCCTAGCGGAGGGCACAGCCTTCGCTTAAGTTCTCCCGGGGCAGCGTGACGCGCCCGGGCTGGGCAGGGGGCGGGAAGACGCGATTGCGCCCCTGCCCTTTCGCTTGGTACAAGCGCTGGTCCGCGGTACGGATGAGCTGTTGCGCTTCGTGCATTGTTTGTTCCAAGGCGGCTACGCCGATGCTAGCGGTCACGCAGATCTCCTGGAGCTGCCCTTGCATGTCCACGGTGCTGAAGCGGCGGGCAGCGATGGCCTCGCAGATGCGCTCGGCGAGCAAGACGGCGTCCGAAAGAGGGGTGTTGGGCGCAAGGATCAGGAATTCTTCACCGCCATAGCGCCCGACCACGTCCGTAGCCCGCACGCTGGAGGAAATCACCTGGGCCAATTGGTCCAGCACCTGATCGCCGGCCGGGTGCCCGTAGCGATCGTTGAGCTCCTTGAAGTAGTCGATGTCGAGCAGCAGGATCGAGAGGGGCGAGCGGGAGTGGCGCGCTCTTGCGATTTCCATTCCCAGGCGCTGGTCCAGATAGCGGCGGTTATGGACCCGGGTCAAGGGGTCAGTGACGCTTTCCTTCTCCAGAAGGTCGACCCGCACGAGGGTTTGGCTCATCTGCCAGGCGAGGCGAACGGCCAGCCAGACGAAGCAGGCACCGACGAAGAACACCGAGGGGACGATAAGCCCGGCAGTGCGGACATTCTCGTCTCCCATGATCAGGGCGTAGACGAGATAGCCGACTATGAAGAACAGGACCATGCCGCTCAACAGGCGCCAGCGGCGCCGCAGCGTCGCGGTGGGGGAGGTGGCCTGCAGGCGCTGGAGCACTCCGAGGGAGGCAGCGAGAATGAGCGCTCCTGCAAATACCAATCCGTTCGACAAGAAAGTCGACATATCCGCTATCCTTGGACCGAAGCAAGGGCTCGAGACCTGGGTGGTCAGGTGTCGGCCTGGACGGCAAACCCGTCCATTCAACCATATGTCAGCGAGTCCCGCGCTTCTCCGGGTCCCGGCGTGCGGGGCTCTCAGAGGATCTAGCGAGATCTGTGCCAAGATTCCTGGCGCGGTGCGCGCCGCGCATGATTTGGCCATGGAGGCGAGGCTTAAGCCATGGGGCAGCTACGGATCGAAATCGTAAAGGGGGACATCACGCAACAGCAGGTGGAGGCTATCGTGAACGCCGCCAACACCACCCTCTTGGGTGGAGGCGGGGTGGACGGCGCCATCCATCGGGCTGCCGGACCGCAACTCTTGGAGGAATGCCGCACGCTGGGGGGATGTCCCACCGGGCAGGCCAAGATCACCCGGGGATACCGCCTGCCGGCGAAGTACGTGATCCACGCCGTGGGGCCGGTGTGGCATGGAGGCGATCGGGGTGAAGACGAGCTGCTCGCCGGCTGCTACCGCAACGCCCTTGCCCTCGCCGCCCAGCATGGGGTGCACTCCATCGCCTTTCCCTCCCTCAGCACCGGCGCCTACCGCTTTCCCCTGGAACGCGCTGCCCGCATCGCCCTCACCGAGATCAGCCGCTTTCTCGCGTCCCACGCCTTGCCGCAACGGGTGATCTGCGTCTGCTTCGACGAAAGAGCCCTGGAGGCGTACCGGACGGCTTGGGCAGCGTTGCAACAGGGGCGCTGAACGGCATGCCCCACGTGCTCCCGCTATAATCTTGCTGCATTGCGGTTTGTGCTGCGCGCCTTGAACATCCTCGCCCTCGACACTTCCAGTGAGTATTGCTCGGTCGCCCTCTGGCTCGATGGCGAAGTGCACGCGCTGGAACGCCTTGCTGGCCAGCGCCACACGGAAATGGTATTGCCCATGGTGGACGAGCTTCTCGCCAGGGCCGGACTCGAGCTTTCCCAACTGTCGGGCATCGCCTACGGCGCCGGGCCGGGCTCTTTCACCGGGCTGCGCATCGCCTGCGGTCTCGCCCAGGGGCTCGCCCTCGGGGCGGGGCTGCGGGTGCTCGGGGTGAGCACCCTGGAAGCCCTGGCCCAGGCATGCGCCGCGCAGCGGGTGATGGCCTGTCTGGACGCCCGTATCGGCGAGATCTACCACGCCGCCTACGAGCGGGACGCGGCGAGGGGGCGGGAAATGGGCGCCTGGCGGGTGGTGAGTCCCCCGCGGCTGTGTCGTCCCGAAGAGGCGCCTGAGGTGCCGGACGGGGGCTGGTGGGGTTGCGGTAGCGGCTTCGATGCGTATCGCGAGGCCCTTGAAAAGCGCTACGGCGCCCGCGTGGCCCGCGTGCTGTCGGGCCTCCGGCCCCGGGCGGGGGAGATCGCGGTGCTGGCGGCGCCGCGCTTCGCTGCCGGGCAGGGAGGGGATGCGGCCGAGGCGGTACCCCTTTACCTGCGGGACAAAGTGGCCCTGCGGGAGGAGGAACGATGAGCGCCTTGGTCCGGCCTGCGCCGGTGCTGCGCCCTATGTGCGTCGAAGACGTCGAGCGGGTGATGCGCATCGAGGAGGAGATCTACGCCTTTCCCTGGACCCGGGGCAACTTTCTCGACTCAATCCGCGCCCGCTACCACTGCTACCTCTATGAGGTGCCGAGCGCGCTGGTGGGCTATGGAGTGATGATGGTGGCGGTGCAGGAGGCACACCTGCTCAACCTGAGCATCGCCTCGAGCTGGCAGCGGCGCGGCCACGGGCGGGAGCTGCTTGCCCACTTCATCCGCATCGCTCGGGAGCAAGGGGCGCACACCATGGTGCTGGAAGTGCGGCCGTCGAACGACGCGGCGTCCCACCTATACCGCCGTGCCGGTTTCCGGGTGGTGGGGGTGCGCCCCAACTATTACCCGGCCGAGGGCGGGCGCGAGGACGCCATCCTGATGGAGCGGCCCCTGTGAACAACCGGTGGCGCGCAGCAGCGCTCAAAGAGCTCCGGCTGTGGCCCCGGTGGCGTCTGCGGCGCTCGCGGGAGGAGGTCTCGGAAGTCAGAGCTCAGCGATCGGAAGGGAAGGCTTCCTTTCCGTCGGTCC
>NZ_DAIRTR010000154.1:0-6374 GCF_036803785.1 Pelomicrobium sp.
GCTCGGTGTAGATCCGGTCCCGATTTCCATAGCGGCCGAAGAAGCCGTCGGCCGGGCCGGTGAAGATGTCGAGCCCGACGCCCAGGGTGGTGTTTTTTTCCAGGCGCCAATTGAGGCGTGGACGGATGAGCCCGCCCGCGTCTTTGAAGCTCTGGATCCAGAGAAGCTGGGGCTCGAGGCGGTTTCCCAGTTGGGTGGTGAGCCGCAGGCTCGCGCCGAACCCATCGGTCTTAAGGGTGTGGTTCCCGCCTCCACCGTCCAGGAAGGTACGCTGGAAGGCCTGCACGTTGAGCTGGGTGTCCTTCCCCAGGGAGAAGTCCGCGCCAGCGATGACGTCCAGGCTCTCCTGCTCCACCACCCCGTCGGGGATCGTGGGATCGGCAACGCTGAAGCGTTGACCGTGGGTGTAGACTGCCTCGGCACGCAGCACGAACGCACCCAGGTCCTTGCTCAGGGTGCCCCCGAGCTGCCAGATGCGGTCGTGGCGGGGCTGGAACCGGGCGGGCAGCCCGGGCGCGGCGGGCGCCAGGCGGTAGAAGGTGGGATGGGCGCTGAAGCTCCGGTAATAGAACAACGACCAATCCCAGCCAGCGGTGAGGGTGTTGAAGCGAAGCCCGTAGTTGCCGTTGCCAAGGGTGCGGGCCGGGCGCTCCGGACCCAGGAATAGCGCCGCGGCTTCCGGCGGTGTCGGCGAGGGCAGGGGCACAGGATAGAAATCCGAGCCGGGCTTGCCGATATCGTCGAACACCGGCACGGGAATCCACACCAGTTCCAGGTGGGCGTCCCCGGCGAAATACTCCGCCCGCGCCGCCCATTGGGGAATGCGGATGACATCGAAGCCGGGCAGGAGGAAGTCCCGTAGGTCCCGCGCCGAGACCACGTCGGCAAAGAAGAGCCCCACCACCTCGCCCCAGACGATGTTCTGCGCGCCGACGCGCAACTCCCATCCGGCGAGGGGGAAATCCAGGTAGATTTCCCGCCAGAAAGCGTCCAGGCGCTGATCTTCCTTGACCTGGGGCAGGTAGAAGTCGGAGGCGAAATAAACCGGATCCGCGTCCACCCGGGCGCCCGCCTTCCATCGCACGCCGCCCCCCAGGCGCCCTTCGGCCTGGAGCTGGGCGCGCGCCACCGCTCGGGACCAGTGGGAGGGTTTGCCGTAGGTGTAGGCGAGGGTGGCGTCGAGGAACCCACCCCACTTGAGGCGGGGAGCGCTTTCCTCCGCCGGCGCCAGTCCGAAGAGGGCCTCCCGGCTGAGGGGCAGGGGCGCGCCCGCGTCCTGCATGCTCGAAGCTTCGGCCTGGGCGAGCCGCAGCGCTGCGTCTGTGGCGCTCGCAATCGGGAGTCGAGCATCACCGGATCGGGGACGGTCGCGAGCGATGGAGAGCGGGGGCGAGGCAGTGAGCTCCACAGGAGCCCGCTCCGGTAAAAGAGGGGACAGGGGCGAGGATCGCTCGGCCTCGTGGGCTGGGAAAGCAGCCCCTGGGGAAGGGCTTGGCGTGCGGGCAGAGGCCTGCACTGGAGGATGCGGTTCGCTTCGGTTCCCACACTCGACGGCTCGGCTCGCCGCCCAACTGCCCAGCGTGAGGGGATAGCCGGGAGGCAGCCCATGGCGCGTCGCGGCCTCGGCGTCGGGTCGGTGCGTTTCACTCCCCTCCCTGCAGGCTTCCCGTTCTAGGGCGGCCCGCGTCTCGGTGTCGGGCATGGCCCAAGCCAGGCCGGCCAGGCCCCAGACCGCCAGCCTGGCGAGCGCCTTGAAAGCGCCGCGTCGCTTAATGGGACCTCCCCGCCAGGTCAAGGGCACTTCCCCGCCGGAGGGCGTCCACGGCGACCCACCGATCGCCGGCGCGCACCGCGAGGCGGGTGATGCGGCCGTCTTCGATCTGCACCAGGCGATCGGCCATGTCCATCACCTTCTGATCGTGGGTGGAGAAGACGAAGGTGGTGCCGAGCCGGCGGTTGATGGTCCGCATGAGCTCCAGGATGCTGCTGCCGGTGCGATGATCCAAATTGGCCGTGGGTTCGTCCGCCAGCACGATGCTCGGGTGGGTGGCCAAGGCCCGGGCAATGGCCACCCGCTGGCGCTGACCGCCGGAGAGCTGGTTGGGGCGATGACGGGCGAATTCCTTAAGCTGCACCATCTCGAGGAAATGGGCAACCCGCGCTTTGCGCTCCTTGCGGGAGAGCTCCGGAAACTGGAGCAGGGGATACTCCACGTTTTCTTCCGCCGTGAGCACCGGGAATAGGTTGAACGTCTGAAAGATAAACCCGATGGTGCGGGCGCGCAACCCGGCGAGCTGGTCGGGCGTTTTCCCGGTCACGTCGTGACCGTTGATGATAACTCGTCCTTCGGTGGGCGTGTCGATGCAGCCGATCAGGTTGAGCAGGGTGGATTTTCCGCTCCCGGAGGGCCCGGCGATGGCCATGAAAACGCCCGCTTCGATCGCTAGGGACACGTCCTCTAGCGCCTTGACCGTCTGCGTACCCAGTCGGTAGATTTTGGTCACGTGCTCGACCAGGACGACGCTCATGGCAGGGTGGGAAACGCTCGTCTCTCGGTTGCGGTCGTTCGAGCGCATGATGTCCGCGCTCGCGGCTCGCGCCCTCGCGGCGACGGCCTTCGCCTGCATGCCGGCACTCGCCGGGACAACCGTGGCCTTCGGTGCCGCTTCCCCTTCTACGGACGCCGAGGCGGTTGCCCGTAGTATAGTGGAAAAGGCCGACGCGATCCGGTTTCCCCAGGAGGGGTTTGAAGTCGACGTGGCCATCACCACCACCCGCGATGGTGCCCTCACCGAAAGTCGCAAGTACCGCGTCCTGTCCAAGGGCAATGACAAGACCATCGTGATGGTGACCGAGCCCGCCTCCGAGCGCGGCCAGATCCTGCTCATGCGGGAGCGGGACCTGTGGGTATTCCTCCCCAACGTTTCCCAGCCGGTGCGGCTTTCCTTGTCCCAGCGCCTGACAGGCCAGGTGGCCAATGGAGATCTGGCCCGGGCCAACTTCACGGGAGATTACACGCCGCGACTCTTGCGAGAAGAGACGATCGAGGGGAAAGACTACTACGTGCTGGAGCTCAACGCCGTGGATCGGGCGGTCACCTACCACAAGGTGATCTACTGGGTGCAGAAGGGGAATTTCTTTCCCTACCAGGCGGAGTTCTATTCCGTGTCGGACCGGCTGCTCAAGACCTGCCGTTACGAGGCTTTCCAGACCATGGCGGGGCGCGTTCGGCCGACCCGGCTGGTCATGCGGGATGCCCTGCGGGAGGGGGAGGTCTCGGTCTTGGAGTACACCCACATGAAGCTACGGGAGCTGCCGGACAAGGTTTTTACCAAGGATTATCTCAAGCGACTATGACGAGACGGATTTCGTTGCCGTCTGTCGTCGATTGACGACAAAGAGACGAACGAGAGTGGGTCAGGCTCGCACCGGCTTATGGCCTACCAAGAAGTTTTGACTGTCTCCGATCGGCGACACAAGACGGACCAGCGACTTAGCCATCCGAGCTCTAACGCATTGAACGATAAGCTTCCGTTCTTGGTGGCCCGGTTTTTGCCCTGCGGGATAGCATTGATACTCGGGCCTAGGGGAGGGGTGGCACCGCATGGCGCCATACGAAGCATGGGGGCTGTTGTCGGCGGTCCCGAGCAGGGTTTCCTTTGTTTCTTCGGAGTCTTTTCTTGCCGCATTCCGCGCCCGGCGTTCAGGACAAGGGCAACAGGGTGAGCGGTCCCGTTCCGGAGCCCAGGAGGCACTTTCGCGAATGCCCTCGGGGCCCCTCAAGGTGGTGGTGGCCCGCGCTCAGCACGAGCACGAATCCGCCATCACCCTTATCCGCCAGAACTATGCCCGGCGCGGGTACCGCACGTCCTTCCTCGCGGAGCCGCCAGCGGTAGGCTCCTCGGAAGGCCTCTATCGCCATGTTACTTTGCTGGCCCTGCAGGGTAGGCGTGCCGTGGGCACATTGACTCTGGGGCTCGACTCCAGCGCCGGGCTTTCGGTGGACGAGGCCCATCGCTGCGCGGTGGACGCGATTCGTGCCCAAGGAGGCCGCGTCTGTGAGTTGATCCGGCTCGCGGTGGACACCGGCGAAGCCTCCCGATCGGCCCTCGCTGTCCTGGTGCATTCGGCCTACCTGATCGGGCGGCTTGTGCACCGGGCGACCGATGTCTTCATCGAGGTCCATCCCCGTCACGTTTCCTTCTACGAACGGGCATTCGATTTCCGCCCGCTCGGTGAACCGAAAATGTGTCCCCGGGTCGAGGCTCCTTCGGTCCTCATGCACTTGGAGCTTTCACAACTCGACCGGCGCATGGGCCTGGCCCGTCCATCATCCCAGGCCGCCTGAATCCCTCAACCGACTCTCCCCTCCGCCCGTCGTCCCCTGGGCCACGGGCAGGCGTCTCGTCCAACGGCTTTTCTGCTCGACGGTGCGGCGACGGCCCCGGCTCCAGGCCCCAATCTGTCGGCAGACCTTACGGTCTTAAGACCGACTCGCCGGTAGGGAAAAAAAGCATCTGATTTCGAAGAGCATATTTGTCGGTATGGAGCTTGCTCCCCACTGGGGACACTTGGGGGTCGTGTTCAAAAGAGGAGAAAACATCCATGCAAAGGTCTCGCCATTCCAAAAATTGGATCCAGCACGGGTTGGCTGCACTCTTGTGGACTGCGGCCAGTGTCGCCCAAGCGGGGATCATCACCCAATGGACCACCACGGGGAGCTCAGCTCCGGCGTCGGGGCCCCGCGCTTTTTCCTCAGGAGGGGAGATTTTGAAGGCGTGGGCCTATTCCACCGAATACGAGAACGGAGCGGGCGTTTTGTCGGGTAGCAGGACGGCATTACTGCCGCCCCGCCCCCTAAGAACCGTACGTGCGAGTTTCCCCGCATACGGCTCAAGCCTCTGCAAAGCCCCTTGTGACAGGAGCCGGCAGTTCACTTACCACCTTGGCTGTGGAGTTGTCTGTGGCAGTTCGGGTGAAGGAGTTGCAGGTTAAAGATTGAGTCCGTTCCGCCGAGAGATTTCGGAAGGACGTGATGGATATTCCATCCAGTTTCCTTCGTAATTTTCTCTCCGCATTCCGGACAGTTCCCTTCCTGCTTGAACCAAAGCGTCCGCAGTTTCCTCCTTCCCTTAAGGTCTGCGTACATCATGAACGCAAAACGTTCATCAAAGTACGCGTCCCATTTCGGGTCGTAGGGATTCGCTTCCGCTTTGATCTTGACGTGGCGTCGGATCGGCGTGTCGGCGGCTTTTACCAACCTCAACACCTTCTCTTCACCTCGTGCATCCTTCACCGTCGTTGCGAACACCCAGTCCCTGGTGTAGTGTTTGGTCATGACTTCCCCTTCGACGATTTGCTCTCTTGCGAAAGCTTCCCGTCTCCAGTATCGGTCTTTGACCCACTTTGCACCTTTGTTTGGGTGTCTGCGACAGGCCCATGACCAAAGCTGTTTCCGGATGACAGTGTCCACCTTGTTGAAGGTTTCTTTCGCCACCTGGTTTTGATGATAGTTGGCCCATCCCCGGATAACCGGGTTGAGCATGGCTATCAGGTTTTCCTGCTTCGCCTGTTTGTTGGCCTTGATAATCGCCCGGATTTTCCGCAGGAACGCTTGCACGTTCTTTTTCGCAGGCTTGATGAGAAGTTTCCCATCGTACTTGCGTACATTCCATCCGAGGAAGTCAAAGCCTTCTTCGATATGCACGATCTTGGTTTTCTCCGGGGAGAGGCTCAAGCCCCGTTCCCTTAGGAATTCCTCGATCAGAGACTTCGCTTCCATCAGAACCTCTTTCGAGGCGCCGGTTATCACGAAGTCGTCTGCATATCGGATCAGATGGACCTTGCACTTCTGGGCTTTTTTGCTGCTAGGTCCACCGAAGTGTTCCCGCAGCTTTTTTTCCATTCCGTCCAAGGTCATGTTCGCCAACGTGGGCGAGATAATACCGCCTTGCGGCGTGCCCGCTTCCGTTGGGAACCACTGGTTGTGCCAGACAAAGCCGGATTTCAGCCACTTCCGGAGAATCACCTTGTCCATGGGGATGTTGGTGATCAACCAGTCGTGACTGATATTGTCAAAGCATCCTGAGATGTCAGCGTCAAGGATCCCTTGGGCCGAGTCGCGTTGGGCAAGTACTATGAAGCACTGTCCCACGGCGTCTCGACTTGCCCGCATGGGTCTGTCGGGTAGCAGGACGGCATTACTGCCGCCCCGCCCCCTAAGAACCGTACGTGCGAGTTTCCCCGCATACGGCTCAAGCCTCTGCAAAGCCCCTTGTGACAGGAGCCGGCAGTTCACTTACCACCTTGGCTGTGGAGTTTCCCTGACTGCCTTCGCAATACGCGTTTGCAGCCTCCTAACTGTTTGGTGTGCT
>NZ_DAIRTR010000155.1:0-6201 GCF_036803785.1 Pelomicrobium sp.
GGCTTGCGCCTCGCTTCACATCGCTTGCGCGATGTGAGCCTTCGTTGCGGCTGGCCCGCGCCGCGGGCCAGCCGTCAGTCCGCTGCTCTACCAACTGAGCTACCTAAGCCCGCGAATAGCTGAGATTATACCGGGAATGTTGGTGGCGGGTTAAGGCCGCCGGGCACCCCCGGCGGTCAGCCGGGATGGTCCCTCCTGCGCCGCCATTCGCATGTAACAAGTGGCTCAGAAGAGGGAGTGGAGCCGGAAGTGGTAGCGCACGATCTCTTTGAGCTCCCGCACCACCCGCAGGCTTTCCTTGAGCTGATAGCGCTCCAGGGGGGTCAGCGTCTGCGGTGCCACGTAATTGTCCGCGACTCCCCCGCTTCTCAGGCACTCGAGCCCCACCTTCAAGCGCAGCGCAAGCAGGGTCTCGTAGGTCTGGCGCAGGGCTTCACCGAAACGCTGGTCGAAGACCCGGTGGTGCTCCAGTTGGCGAGTGCGCTGAAAGGTGTTGGTCTCGGTCAGGCCGCTGTGCAAAGCAAGGCTGCGCACGCCGTGAACCACCGGAAAGAGCCCCGCTTTCTTGAGGTCCAACATGCCCCGGTGCTCACCCTTTTTTTCCAGCCGCAGCCGGCTGAGGAAGCCGAGCGCATCGCCGAACATTTCCACCGGCTGGGCGAACTTGGCGCAGAAAGCGTCGTTCGCCCGAGCGAGCGCCAGCACTCGCTCCTTCGCCCGAGTGAGCAGCTCCAGATGCCCGGCAACGGGCGTTGCATCGAGGAAAATCGCCAAATCCAGCACCGCAGCCCCGTCTGCCCGCCGCACCCAGGAGGCAATCTCCTCCCGAAAGACAGAAAGGGGCTTCGCCCATTGGGGATTGCGCGCCATGACGCCGCCGGGACATGGGGGCCAGCCCAGTGCCTCCAGGGTATCCGACAAAGCCGTGCCGGCCGAGGCAAGCTCGGCCGGCGAGATCCCATCGCGGCCGATGAGCCCGTTGTCTTGGTCCGTGCGCAGCAGCTGCTCTCCACGCCCCTCGCTTCCCATGACCACGAGGCACAGCTGACTGTGAAGCGGCGCAGGCACCACCAGGTCGAAGAGCCGGGCGTAGACGCGCCGGTGTAATCCGCTCACGAGGCGTGCCAGGGGTTCAACATGGATACCCCCGCGGAAGAGATCGTCGAGCAGCCGATCGATCCTGGCTACCACGGTCTTGAGCTCGGCAAGGCTCTGCGCAGCACCGATGCGCGTGGCCACCACCAAGGAGTGATCGGCGAGAAAGGAGAGCAGCCGCACCTGCTCCAGCACGCCGGTGATCTCGCCGTCGCGCACCACCACCAGCCGCTGAATCGAGCGTTCGGACATGAGGGCCAGGGCCGTGGCGAGGGTCTCCTGGGCGCCTACCGTTACCAGGTCGAAGGTGGCGAAGCGGGCAAGGGGCGTAGCGGTCGGATCCGCTCCCTGTGCCAGGGCCTCTCGCATATCGGTGGCGGTGAAGATCCCCACACGCGCCCCGTCCTGCACCAACAGCGAGGTGGCTCCCTGCGCTTTCATGAACCGGGCCGCCTGCGCGAGGCTCGCCGTGCCTGGCAGCAAGGCAGGCGGGTGTAGCGGCACGTCCGCCACGCGGGCGAGGAGCAGCGCTGCGAGCTCTGGACCGGCGTCGCCGGCCGGAGATTTAGAACCGTTGGAGGGCGGCGAGGAGGCGTGCATGCCGGTTCCTTGGGGAATTTCCCCCGGCCATAACCCTTTATATAACGAAAAGCACCGGAGAGTCCTCCCCGGTGCAGAGCGTCGCGCTGGATCCGCTCTCAGTGGGCCGCCGCGCGCGTCGCGCCGATGCCAGTCTGGGAGCGTACGAACTGGGCCTCGAAAGCTTCCGCTTCCCGCTGCGCCCTCGGGCTGCGGTCCAGGACCGACATGAGCCAGGTGCAAGCAAACGCGGCCGTCATGGAAAACAGCGCCGGGTACTTATACGGGAAGATCGCCGTCTTGTTGCCCAGCACGTCCACCCATACCGTGGGGCCAAGGATCACCAGGACCACCGCCGTCCCGAGCCCCACGAAGCCGCCGTAGAACGCGCCCTTGGTGGTCAGCCCGCGCCAGAACATGGACAAGAACAGTACGGGGAAGTTGGCGCTCGCGGCGATGGCGAACGCGAGCCCCACCATGAAGGCGATGTTTTGCTTCTCGAACAGGATGCCGAGGATGATGGCGAGTATCCCCAGCACCAAAGTGGCGATCTTGGACACTCGGATCTCCGTGCGCTCATCCACCCGGCCTTTTCTCCATACCGAGGCGTAGAGATCGTGGCTCACCGCGGAGGCGCCGGCCAAGGTCAGTCCCGCCACCACCGCCAGGATGGTGGCGAAGGCCACCGCGGAAATAAAGCCCAGGAAAAGGCTGCCACCGACCGCGTTCGCCAGATGCACGGCCGCCATATTGCTGCCTCCCACCAGGGCACCCGTGGCGGTCAGGAAGGCGGGATTGGTGCTCACGAACACGATGGCACCGAAGCCGATGATGAAGGTGAGGATGTAGAAGTAGCCGATGAAGCCGGTGGCGTAGAAAACGCTCTTGCGTGCCTCCTTGGCGTCCGCCACGGTGAAGAAGCGCATCAGAATATGGGGCAATCCCGCGGTGCCGAACATGAGGGCCATGCCCAAAGAGATGGCGGACACCGGATCTGACACCAAGGTGCCGGGAGACATGATGGCTTCATGCTTGGCGTGCACCTCCACGGAGGTGGCAAACAGAGCCTCCAGGCTGAAACCGTAGTGGTAGAGCACCATGAAGGCCATGAAGCTCGCGCCGGAGAGTAACAACACCGCCTTGATGATCTGCACCCAGGTGGTGGCCAGCATACCCCCGAACATGACGTACATGACCATCAGCACTCCCACTAGGATGACGGCGTAGGCGTAGGGCAGCCCGAACAGGAGCTGGATCAACTGCCCCGCCCCCACCATCTGGGCGATGAGATAGAGCGCCACGGTGGTGAGGGTGCCGCAGGCTGCCAGGCTGCGGATCGGAGTCTGCTGCAAGCGGTAGGAAGCCACGTCGGCGAAAGTGTACTTGCCCAGGTTGCGCAGTCGTTCCGCGATCAGGAACAGGATCACCGGCCAGCCCACCAGGAAGCCGATCGAGTAAATGAGCCCGTCGTAACCCGAGGTGTAGACCAGGGCCGAGATGCCCAAGAAAGAGGCGGCGGACATGTAGTCGCCGGCGATGGCGAGGCCGTTCTGGAAGCCGCTGATGCCGCCGCCAGCAGCATAGAAGTCATCCGCCGAGCGGGTACGCTTTGCCGCCCAGTAGGTGATACCCAGGGTCGCGACGACGAAGGCCAGGAACATGACGATGGCCTCCACGTTGACCGGCTGCCGCTTGACTTCCCCCTCGAGAGTGCCTGCGGCGAGGGTGAACCCCGGTCCGGCCAGGGTAAGGGCTGCCGCCAGGGGCCATTGCAACACGTCAGGTAAGGGTCTCATTTTTTGAACTCCTTCACGATCTCGTTCATGAGGGCATCGAACTCGGTGTTGGCGCGGTACACATAGACGCCCGTCAGGACGAAGGCTACGACGATGATGCCGATACCGATCGGAATGCCCACGGTGGTCACTCCGCTGCCCAAGGGGCGTCCCAGGAGGGTGGGATCGAAGGCGATCGCCAAGATGAAGGCGAAATAGATGGCCAGCATGATCGCCGCCAGTGCCCAGGCGAAGCGGGATCGCCGGGTCACCAGCGCCTGGTAGCGGGGATCGCGAGCGATTTTGATCAGCAGTTCGTCGGTCATGATGCGTCCTCCTCACAGCCAAAGGGCACTGCCGCAACGGCAGCCACGAGGGCGCACCTTAGCTGGCCAAGCTTACGCGGGGCTTACGCCAGTGCTGTCCGCTTCTAAGCCGGGCGGGAAGGCCACGCTCACTCGGGTGCCTATCCCTGCCGGATTGGACTCCAACGAAATCGAAGCGCCGTGGGCCTCGGCGATGCTGCGCACGATGGCAAGCCCCAGGCCGGAGCCCTCCTCTCCCGTGCCCAGCACGCGGTAGAAACGCTCGAAGACGAGCGCTCGCTCCTTGGGATCGATGCCAATGCCGGTATCCTCCACCTGGAGCACGACCTGGGGCCGGGCGAGCACCCGTACCGTGATGCTCCCGGGCGGCGGCGTGTAACGGAGAGCGTTGTCCACCAGATTGCTCGTGAGCTCGCGCAGCAGCGCTCCGTGGCCTCGAACGATGGCTTGAGGCTGCTCGCATTCGAAGCCCAGTTCGAGCCCTTTTTCCACGGCCCGGTCATAGAACTCGGCCACAGTCTCTCGCACGAGCGGCACTAGATCGAGGCGCACGAAGGGGACGCCAGCGCCGGTCGCCTCGGCGCGGGCCAAGGCGAGCAACTGACTCACCAGGCGGCTCGCCTGTTGCGCGCTGGCGGCGATCTGCTCGAGGGAAGCCTTTAGCTCTGGCGCCGGGTCAAGACGCAATGCGAGCTGGGCCTGGGTCTTGAGCCCCGCCAGGGGCGTGCGCATCTGGTGGGCGGCATGGGAGACGAAACGCTGCTGCGCCTGAAGCAGCCGCTCGAGACGGGCGATCAGCTCGTTCATGGCAAGCACCACGGGTCTGATCTCCTCGGGCGCCTGATCCTGATCGATGGGGCGCAGCCGGTCGGGATGCGTTTCCCGGATGTCCCGCTGCAGCCGCTCCAGGGGCTGCAAGCCCCGCCGCAACGCCCATAAGACCAGCAGCATGGCGAAGGGAACGATCAAGAACTGGGGCAGGATGATGCCGCTGACGATGGACGAAGCCAGGCGGTCGCGGCGCTCCGTGGTCTCTCCCACCAGAATCACCAAGGCCGGGGACTCCGCTGCCCCCGGCACGGGCCTCAAAGCGTACGCCAGCCGGGCGTGCCGCCCGTGGAAGCGCCCGTTTTCGAAGCGCACCCGCGCTTCCGGCTCGACTGGCCGGGAGATCGCCGGCGCTGCTTCCCCCGCAAGCACCGTGCCGTCCCGGCTGCTCACCTGATAGAACGTCTGTAAGCCGTCCGGGCTCGCCGGGGTGGCGGTCGATTCTGTCGCCGGGTCCGCCAGGAAGAGCCGCCCATCCCGCCAGCGAAGACGCTCTTGCAGCAGGTGCAGGCGTGCTTCCAATTCCTGGTCGTAGGCTTGGTCAGCGATGGCGTGGGCCACAAAGTAGGTCACCACCACCGACAGGGGCCAGACCAAGAGCAGGGGCAAAAACATCCAATCGAGGATTTCGATGAACAGGGATCGGACCGGCGGACGGGACTCAGCGGGCATTTTCGGCCTCGATGGAATAGCCGAGGCCGCGCACCGTGTGAATCCGCACGCCGCTGCCCTCTAGTTTCCTGCGCAGCCGGTGGACGTAGACCTCAATGGCGTTCTCGCTCACCTCGCCGCCCCATTCGTACAAGTGCTCCAACAGTTGCCGCTTGCTCACCAGCCGGCCCGGGCGCCCGATCAGCGCTTCCAAGAGGGCCAGCTCCCGGGCCGAAAGATCGATAGGCTTTCCGGCGATGAAACCCTGGCGAGCGGTCGGGTCGAAGGCCAGGCTTCCCAGCGCGATCACGCGAGGCGCGCCGCATAGCCCCCGGCGCAATAGCGCCCGTACCCGGGCTTCCAGCTCAGCCAGCTCGAAGGGCTTGGTGAGGTAATCGTCGGCGCCGCCGTCGAGCCCCCGGACCCGGTCCTCGGTCCCGTCCAGGGCGGTGAGGATCAGGACGGGAGTGCGCTGATCGCGCGCCCTCAGGCGGGAGAGCACTTCCAAGCCCGGCAGCCGGGGCAGGCCCAGGTCGAGGATCAGCAGGTCATAGCGGTGGGCGGCGAGGGCGGCGTCGGCCGCGGGACCGGTCTCGACCCAGTCCACGGCGTAACCGGATTGGCGAAGCGCGCGCGCCAGCCCGTCGCCCAGGATACGATCGTCCTCCGCCAGCAGGATGCGCACGGACCGAAACCCTTCCTCCTCGGGCCAAGTGCCGGGCCCTTTGTTTCTATCTATTATGGGTGGCGGCGGAAAAGGAAACAAAAAGCCCCGCTCTCGCGGGGCTTTCAGGAACGTCGATTCGCGCGCGAACCGAAAGGTCCGCGGGCGACAAGGCTTCACATATCCATGTCGCCCATGCCACCCATGCCGCCGTGGCCCGCAGGCTTCTCCTCCTTCGGCAGCTCGGCCACCATGGCGTCGGTGGTGAGGATCAGCCCGGCGA
>NZ_DAIRTR010000156.1:0-6128 GCF_036803785.1 Pelomicrobium sp.
GGGTGGGACCTCGTGCCGGCGGTGGGGGCGAACCTGGGCAATGTCTCAACCGCGGGCGGGGTCTTGCTGGAGTTGCGCTTCGGCTACCGCGTGCCGCCGGACTTCGGGCAAGTGAGTTTGCTCAATAGCGGCCCGGTGACGGGCCCTACTGCCCGCGCCGCGTCCGGCCATTCCTTCTACGGCGTGTTGGCTCCTTGGGCGGAGGCGGTGGCGCGGAACGTTTTTCTCGACGGCAATACCTGGAAAGACAGCCGTCGCGTGGACAAGAAGCCTTTTGTCGCCGGCCTGGCCGCGGGGATGGGGCTACGCGCCGGAGAGCTTTCGTTGAACCTCTTGACGGTCTACCGGACGCGGGATTTCGAAACCCAGCCCCACGACCATCATCTTTACGCCGTCTTGATCTTGTCCTACCCGTTATGACCCGCCGGTAAGCCGGCGTCGGCGTCGTATAATAACTCGCTCTCACGTCATTTCGAGCCTGCCGGAGGCTGCATCATGCTGACCCCGTTCCATCTGGCCATCCCCGTGCGCGACCTGGACGAAGCCCGCCGTTTCTACGGCGGCGTGCTGGGCTGTCCCGAAGGTCGCAGCGACCAGACCTGGGTGGACTTTGACCTTTTCGGCCACCAAGTGGTGTGCCATCTGGACCCCAGCCTTGGCAAAGAGGGCCGGGTGCGAGCCCACGTCAATCCCGTAGACGGCCATGGCGTGCCTGTTCCCCACTTCGGTGTCGTGCTGACCATGGAACAGTGGGAATCCCTGGTGCAGCGGTTACGAGCTCAGGGGGTTCGGTTCGCCATTGAGCCCTACATCCGTTTCAAGGGCTTGGTCGGGGAGCAGGCGACCCTGTTCTTTTACGATCCTTCAGGAAACGCGCTGGAGTTCAAGGCGTTCCGGGACCTATCCCAGCTCTTCGCCCGATAGCATCTGCTCGGCGCTCCACGGCCTCGCTCCGTGACCAGACACCAGGAAAAACCGTCATTGCGGCTGCACGGCTCGGCCACGGTACGGGGCCTGCTGCTGGCGGCGGGATCCCTGTGCGTAGGCTTGGGTCTGCTGGGGCTTGTTTTCCCCGTGCTTCCCACCACCCCCTTCTTGCTGCTGGCCGCCGCCTGTTACGCGCGGGCCTCGGAGCGCTTCCACAGCTGGTTGGTACACAATGCCATCTTTGGTCCGATCATCCAGGAATGGCAACGTCATCGCAGCCTCCCTTACCGCACCAAGGTGAACGCCATCGCCCTCATGCTGCTCACCCTGGGCGTGTCCATCGTCTTTTTCGTCTCCCATCCCATGGCCCGGGTGCTGCTGGCCGTCCTGGGCGCGGCGCTGGCGCTTTATCTCTACCGCATTCCCTCCCGCGACCGCCCCGGCGGCAATTTCAAAGACAGCAGCCACGGGCCGGGCGACACGGCTTAAGCGGGCCCGAAACACGCCGAGATGTCTTCGCCCGGCGGTGTCCCCCACCGTGATTGTGGGTTTGTTCTGAGATATCCGGGTTAAAATCCGGCCTTCGGAATGCTCCATTGGCTTTTCGCTTTTCGGCCTGAAACGAGGCCGTCCTATCGGGAAAGAGCGCATGGACCAGTGGTTTTTTCTGCCGTCGTGGCCCCTTCGCGCTTCCAGCCTGCTGTGGTTCGCCATCGTGTTGATCGCCGCCGCGGCGGCGGGAGAGGCGGCCGGACGCTGGCTGCGTCTGCCGCGCCTGCTGGGCTATCTGGCCGCGGGGATCGTGGCCGGACCTCAGCTCACGGGGCTACTCCATCCGGGCACCCTAGGGGAGCTGCGCTTGCTACTGGACCTCGCCATCGGCCTCATCCTGTTCGAGCTGGGGCAACGGGTGGACCTCAACTGGCTGCGGCGCAACCCGGGCCTGCTGGCCACTAGCCTGCTCGAGAGCGCGCTCACCTTCCTGGCGGTATTCAGCGTGTTGTCCGCTCTCGGCAGCCGGCCGCTCATCGCCGGTCTCGCAGGCGCCATCGCGGTGGGGACCTCCCCCTTCGCCGTCATGACCATCACGCGGGAATTGCACGCCGAAGGCCAGGTCACCGAGCGGCTGCTCCTGCTGACCACCTTGAACGCTATCTATGCCTTCGTGGCCCTCGCCCTGCTGCTCGCCGGCATGCATCTGGAAGAGCGCAGCGGCTGGCTGGTCATGGTGCTGCATCCCTTGTACCTGATCGGCGGGTCCCTCGCCATCGCTCTCGCGACGGCGGGAGCACTGCTCGTACTGCTGCGCTATCTCGGCCGCCAGGAAGATGCCCAGGTGGGAGCGGCCATCGCGGTGGTGATCCTCGCCGTCACGCTGACGACCAGCCTGAATCTCTCGGTGGTGTTGAGCCTGCTCGCCTGCGGCGCGCTCACCCGCACCCTGGACCGCGCGCGGCGCTTCGCGTCGGTACGCTTCGGCGACGTGGGGCTACTTGCCACCATTGTGGTCTTCGCCTTGACCGGGGCGGCGATCGAGCTCAAGGACCTGGGCGCAGTGGTCCTTCCGGCGCTGGCCCTGGTGGTGGTCCGGCTCCTGGGCAAGGCGGCCGGGGTGCTCGCCCTGGCGCCGTTTTCGGCCCTGAGCGTGAGAAAATCAGGGCTTCTCGCCCTGGCCCTGATGCCCATGTCCCTGATGGCGGTGATTCTGCTCAAAGAGGCCTCCGCTGCTTATCCCGTTTTGAGCGGAGAAGCCACCGCGGTGGTCATGGTGGCGGTGGCTCTCATGGAGGTCCTGGGGCCCCTTGCCACCCATTATGCGCTGCGCGCTTCCGGCGAAGCGAGGACGTGATGCCCCCTCTCGAGTTCAAGCCCTCGACATTTCTCAGCTTCGGCGTGGAGCTGGAGCTGCAACTGGTCAACACCCGAGACTGGGATTTGACCCGAGGGGCGACGGATCTGCTCGCACTGCTGGAGAAGGGAAAGCACCCCGGCGACGTGAAACCCGAGATCACCGAGAGCATGATCGAGATCAGTACCTCGGTTCATAGTTGCTACGAGACCCTGGCCGAGGAGTTGCGTGCCATCCGCGATGCCGTGGTCAAGGCGGCCGACCGGCTCAACATTGGAGTGGCCGGCGGCGGTGCCCATCCCTTCCAGCGCTGGAGCGAGCGCCAGATCTGCGACCGCCCCCGCTTCCGCCACCTGTCGGACTTGTACGGTTACCTCGCCAAGCAGTTCACCGTCTTCGGCCAGCATATCCACGTGGGCTGCCGCGACGGGGACCAGGCGCTAGAGCTCATGCACGGGCTCGCCCGCTACATTCCCCATTTCATCGCCCTGTCGGCCGCCTCCCCTTACTACCAGGGCGTGGACACGGCCTTCGACTCGTCCCGGTTGAACGCCATCTTCGCTTTCCCTTTGAGCGGCCGGGCACCGTTTTTGACCCGTTGGAGCGAGTTCAATGGGTACTTCGAAAAGATGGCCGGCTCGGGCATCGTGGGCTCGATGAAGGATTTCTACTGGGACATCCGTCCCTCACCCGGTTACGGCACCTTGGAGATTCGGGTATGCGACACGCCCCTCACGGTGGAGCGGGCAGCGGTTCTTGCCGCCTACGCCCAGGCCTTGTGCCGCTTTCTTCACGAGGAGCGCCCGTTCCAGCTCAAGGAGGAGATGTACCTGGTCTATACCTACAACCGCTTTCTCGCCTGCCGTTTCGGGCTCGACGCGGATCTGGTGGATCCGGAAAAGGGAACGCGCCGCACGCTCAAGGAGGATATTTCGGCGACCTGCGAGCGATTACGGCCCCACGCCCGGGAACTGGGCGCCGAGGCGGCGTTAGAGGAAGTGCTGAGTTGGATCCAGAGAGGAGGAAACGACGCCCGCTGGATGCGGGAAGTTTACGCCGAGACCCATTCCTTGCAAGACCTGGTCTGGCGCCAGACCGGGCGCTGGCGCGGCGAAGGCGGTTGAGAAGCTCGCTACCGAGCCGCGGAGGTGCCAGGGAAAGCGGAGTCGTCTGGCCCGAAGCGCGCAGCGGGACGAAAGGGGAACAAAGGATGGGTTTGCTCGACGCTCGTCGTGTTTTGAGCAGTCATCTCTTGGTACCGCTGCGGGTCGGAAATCTCTTCCGGTTCTAGCGGCGAAAAATCCAGAAAAGCAGGGTGAGCACCAGGGAGACGATGATGCTGGTGGTAATCGGGAAGTAAAACGAGAAGCCCTCCCGCTCGATATGGATGTCGCCCGGCAAGCGGCCCAATCCCAGCTTGGACAGCCATGGCCAGGCGAGACCGATCAGGATCAGGACAAGCCCGATGATGATGAGCCAGCGCCCCATGAGGGCATTGTAGCGCGAGCCCGTGCCGTGGGGGGAGAGTGCGTCAGTCGAAGGAGAGGGTATAGACCAGGTTGACGCCGTTGGCTGTGCCCGTGACCGCCTGGATCGCCCACTTCTCGGACAGCATCATGGTAATGCGGGCCACGTTTCCTGTGCCTTCCAGGCTCCGCCCCACGCTCACGTAGACCGCGGAGGTGAGCTGCGTGCCCAGGGTGATCTCTTGCTGCTGCTGACGGAAGGTGCTGAAGCCGAACTCGGTGTCGGCGACGGCCGTGCCGGGGCCGAGGATGAGCCAGGCGAGCTTCTGATTGTCCGGAACGGGCGGGTGGGAATAGAGGCTGGTGCGGGGCGAGAGGGCGGTGCCGGTGATGAGGATCCCTGCCTCGGCGGTGGGACTTTTGCGCACTGCCAGGATGTCCAGCTTGGGATTCGCCAGTGGCCCGTCGAAGAGCAGCGCGCCTCGCTCGATAGTGAGCTGCTGCCCGTAGGCCCGGTAGCTGCCCTCGGCCACCCGCACGGTGCCTTTGACCCGGACCGGTCCCACGCTGTCGGAGACCACACGGAAGCGCCCGGCGAGCCGCGCTTCCAGCCCTTCACCGCGGATGCGAAAGTCCTGGCCCAAGTCGATGTCCAGGTCGAAGGCGAACCCGAGGGGAGGGCCTTCTTCCGGCACCGGAGCGCCGACGATCACCACGTCCTCCGACAGGCTGGGCGTTTCGAAGGATTCGAGCTCGAGCAGCCCCCGATCCGCCTGGAACTTTCCGGTGATCGACAGTCTCCCCCCTTCGCCGCGCACCTTGGCGCTGCCGCTGGCCACCAGCACTTGATCGGGCCGCTGGACCAGGGTGGCCCGCACGGCCTGCACGTCCAGGTCCAGGACCGGCGCACCGTTCACTAGGCGGCCGCTGCCCGTCGCCTCGAGGCTGCCTTCCCCCGCCCGGAACACGGCGCGGCGTAGCCGCAGGCCAGCCTGGTCGAAATCCACTTCAGCCTCACCCCCCTCGAAGGCGAGCCCCAGATCCTCCCGCCGTAGCGCCAGGTTTTGGGCGCGCAAACTCCCCCGCAGCCCGGGCGCCTGCAGGCTGCCCTGGGCGGTGAGGGCGCCGCGCACGGATCCGTCCAGTGCTACCCCGACGCGAAGCAGCCGGCCGACCCAGGCGAGGGAAGGCATGTCCAGTTGGACCTCCAGGGCCAAGGGCGCTTCCGGCGCGATGCGCCACAAGCCGCCTTCCCGGTGGGCTACGGTGCGGAAAGTTCCCGCGACGCGGCCGAGGCGGGTGCCCGTGGCAGAAAGCTGTCCTGCGATGACGTTATTCTGGACTTGGGCCACGAAGGCGAGGCGCTCCAACCCGAGCGCTAGGGGCCGGCCTCCCTGGAACACGACATCGCCCCGCTCCCGCCACACCTCCACGGCGCCGTTTAAGGTAGCCGAGGCGTCGATCCTCCATCGGGCGCCCAAGACCAGGGAGAGCTCGAACCCTGCCTCGCGTGCTAAGGCCGGGGCCAGGGCCGCGAGCGGCAACCCTTCGGCCCGACCGGCCCATCGCACTTGATCGCCATCGGCGAGCAGGGGTTCGAAATCCACCCGCCCGCCGCCGGTGAGCTCGAGCCGCCCGGCGCCCAGGGCGAGGCGCCGCCGGGAGAGTTCCAGGGAGACTGGAGCCGCGAGGGTCAGGGGATAGGGCTCAGCGGTGCGAAGGTCCACCAGGCGCCCGGACCAGGCCGGTTCTGGATCCAGCTCGAGGGCTCCCTGTGCTCGGGCTTGCCCCGCGATCCCGGGCCCTTCCAGCTGCACTTGGAAGACATGGCTGCGCTGGGTGCCCTGCAGATTGAGCGTTGCCCCGGCCAGGGCCCACCCCCCCAG
>NZ_DAIRTR010000157.1:0-6114 GCF_036803785.1 Pelomicrobium sp.
CGACAGGGGGGTAAGGGGGCTCGGGAGCGATGCGCGCGCCCTACTGCACTTTTGCAGAGGGATGGGACCGCGCGAGTTCATCCCCCTGCGGTAAACGTGGAGCGCAGCGAAACAGACCACACCCGCAGCGGTGAGCCGTGCGCCAAGGCGTCCTCCTATCAGATTCGTCGATGACGACCCTGGGAGAAAAGCCCTAAATGTTCTTGCAGATCGTGTACTGGGTCGCCCCGTCGTCCACGTAGCTGGTGTCCGTGGGGGCGGTGGTGGGCAGGGGCGAGGCGGTGGTCCCGCGCACCGAGCCCGTGTTGGGCCTGCCATCGTCCAGTTGGCTGTCCACGGCGTTGGCGATCTTGCCGGGCAGATTGGAGGTGCATACCACCAGCCCGTTCAGCCCCAAGGCGCTGTTTTGCACCCCCGTCACGCCGCCGACGGCGTTTTGGGGCGGATTGGCACTACCCGCCCCGGTGCTCGGGCCCGCCACCAGTCCGGCCAGCCGCAGGTGTTGCCAGAAAAGGTTGGACTCTTCACCGGCCGGTGGGGGGTTGGCCGACGGCGTGGCATTGAAATTTCCGTCCACCTGGCCGTTCCCGTTTCCGGAAGTCGTGCCTGTCCAACGACCATTGGCGTTGGGATCATCCCCCGGGATGGCCCGATACCGGTCCTGGTAGGCGTAATAGGCCACGGAGACGCTGTTCAGGTCGTTTACCACGTTGCGAATCCTTGCCTGGGTGATCATCTCCTGCCCCTTCAGGATCCCTCCCAGGAGCAGCCCAATGATGACCAGCACGATGGCGATCTCGATCAGGGTAAAGCCACGCTCACGTTTCATTCCCCGTTTCCGGACACGGCGTTGGCTGCGTCGCTGCAAGAACGATGCCACCCGGGCTGGTGGGCTTTTTGCTGGCCTTTGCGGGCGTAAACGGGGTTTCCCCAGGGCTTGGGGGTTGGGTTCCCTCGGTGAGCGAGCGCGGCGCTGTCGTGAGCCCGACAGGGGTATGTCGGAAATCCGACGCAGTCGACGGGATTCCGACGCCTTGCCGCCGGGAGGCGCTCGAGCTCCTGGTTATAATGCGTCAGCGATCCTTGAGAGAGGACATGCTTGATACCCTACCAGATTCCCGCCCTCCTTCCTCCGGGCCGGCCATGACCGCGGCCCTGTCCCGCTCAGCCTGGATCGGGCGCCTGCTCGAGCGGCGCGAGAAGCTGCTCGCGGCCCTGTTGCTGCCCCTTCACGGCGCAGTCCTCTCGGATCTGCACAGCCCGTGGACCCGGGCGCTGCTGCTTGTCCACCTCGGCCTGTTTCTCTTGTGGCAGCCCTTGTGGGGCCACGAGCGGCGGCTCGGCACCCCGGCCCTCGTCTTCATCGGTGCTGCCAGCGTCCTGGTGCTCTTCTGGCTCAATTGGTGGCTGGTGGCCGCCTGGCTCGCGTTTCTCGTGAGCCTGGTCGGCGCACGGGGGGTGAGCGGGCCGTCGCGCGCTTGCCGCCTCTTCGGCCTTGCGGTGCTCGCCTACCTGCTGGTGACCTTGCTGCTCTGGGTGGTGCCCAAGCTCTTCACTGCAGGTCAAACGCCTTTCTTTGCCGGCGAGCTCATGCGCTACGCCATGCCGGTGGGCCTGCTCCTGCTGCTGGCGTTTCCCGTGGGTCGGCAGGCGGAGGGCGGGCGCGAGCCGATGGATTTCTTGTACGGGCTGCTCCTGTTCCTGGTGGTGGTCCTGGTGGTGCTGGGAAGCTTCGCCTTCATGACCCTGAGCAAGATCGCCTACGTGGAGGCGCTGATCCGTACCCTTCTGGTGGTGGGTTTCCTGCTGAGCCTGCTGGGGCTGCTGTGGAATCCGGCCCACGGCTTGAGCCTGCTGCAGCCAGTCCTGTTTCGCTACCTGCTCAACGTGGGCACGCCCTTCGAGCAGTGGCTGGCCCGGATCGCCGGGGCGGCGGAGCGGGAAACCGACCCGGCGGGGTTTCTCCATACCGCCGCCGAGCGGCTTGCGGCGCTTCCCTGGGTGGCGAGTGTTGCTTGGGATGCGCCGGACGGGCAGGGCCAGGTGGGCGAAGAAGTTTCTTCGGCTTGGACATTCAGCTCGGGCGCGCTCACGCTTCGCGTCTCCTCCCGCTTCACCGTGGGGCCGGCCCTGGTCCTGCACCTGAAGCTGCTTACCGAGATCGTCGCCCACTTCTATGAGGCCAAGCGCCGGGAGCAGGCCCTCGCCCACATGGCCCGCATGCAGGCCATCCACGAGACCGGCGCCCGGCTTACCCACGACATCAAGAACCTGCTCCAATCCCTTTACGCCCTGGCCTCGGCGTCCCAACAGGCGGGCGACGCGGAAGGCTTCCAGCGGCTCATGCGGCGCCAGCTCCCCGACCTCGCGCGGCGGCTCGAGCTCACCTTGGGCAAGCTCAAGAACCCCCTCGCTCAGGGCGAGGGAGAAACTCCGCCAGTTACGGCGCGGGCCTGGTGGGAAGCCCTCGAGTCCCGCTACGAGTCCCGCGGTGTGCGCTTCCGGGCGAGCTTCGCCGGGGACGTGCCCATTCCCGGAGCCTTCTTCGACAGCGTGGCGGAAAACCTGCTGGAGAATGCCTTGAAGAAGCGCCAGCAATCGCCGGGCCTGGAGATCGACGTGGAGCTTGCCGCGGGCGAGGGCCGAGCCGTGCTGCGGGTCACCGACACGGGGGAGCCGGTGCCCGCCCGGGTGGCGGGCGCGTTGTTCGACAAGCCCGTGGCCTCGGAAACCGGGCTGGGCGTCGGACTCTATCAGGTTTCCCGGGAGGCCGCGCGCCACGGCTACATCCTGCGCCTTAAGGAAAACCGACCAGGCCGAGTGTGCTTCGAGCTGGCGCCGCGGGAGCGCAGCTAGGGCGCCGTCACCGGAATCGATCGAGGCGTGTCGAGCGCGCCGAAAGCACCGCCCTCCCAGGAGGCTTCCGAAGCGACGCGCTCAAGCGCGCCCTACCGCGGGTGGTGCGAAAAAACGCTCGAAGCGATGGGATCTGAATCCCCGCGGCTCAGGGCAGCCTGCCGGCTTGGATCATGCGGCTCATCAGTGCCGGGCGGCTTATCCAAATCGCAATGTCGTCGAAGTAGGAACCCGGTGGCTCCGTTTCATAGTTCGGGACATCGGCTTGATAGATGTTGTCGAACGCCCCCCCGTTCGCGCCATTGGGAGCTGCGTCCTTACCCGTTGAGTAGATGATGGCGACCGGCGGCTCGCCGGTCGTAGTGATGCGGTTTCCTTTGGCGTCGTGTATTTCCAGCCCGTCTGCAGCGGTGGTCGAAAGTGTAATCGGGGCCGAGGGATTGGCAAAATTCTGGTCCACACGGTAGCGCCAGTATCCAATCCAGGGGGAGCTTGGCGCGGTTCGTCGGATCCCCCAGGGGTCGATCTCCGGCAGTCCACCGAGCGTTTTCCACGGCAGAAAGCCTTCTGCGGAAGGCGAGGAACAGTTCGTATCGGCGACGCCAAAGTTGGCGTCATTGGGATCCGTGGTCGTTGTCGGACAAGGAAGATAGCCGTAGAGAATGGCATAGCCTATCAACGCTTCGCGAATCTCGCTCAGCTGTTTTTGTGCTTGAGTGACGCGCTGTTGCTCGATCTGAGCGGAAAGCGGAACCAGCAATCCCCCGATCAAAAGCCCCAGAATGAGCAGTACCACCGCTAACTCCACCAGGGTGAAACCTGCGGTGGGCCGAGGCGAAGCCCTGCGTGCGTGGGTCTCGTTGACCAATCTCATGGGCACGGGACGATTTTCCCTTTTTCGAGGCAGACGCTCACGGCGGGATTTTGGATCGTAATAGTTGCCCGGGACCGGTCAGGGGACACCGTATAGACGGTAACGTCCGGATCGAACCAACCATTGTCTTGTAAGACGTTTTTTGTTCCGGGATCGAGGGGCAAGTCCTCATAGGGTAGCGGGCCCGCCGTCTCGCCGGGGATTTGATGTCCTGATCCGTCGCCCGCCCACGGATATTGTTTGGGCACCTGCTGCGCGTAGTAGCCTTGTATGCCGCTGGGAGGATCTACAGAACCGCGGATCGCTGCGGCAACTTTCTTGTTGATCGCTGTAAATAGCTCGTCGTGCCTGATGGCCAATAGCCGGTCGTTGAATGATCTGGACGGGGCGCCAGCGATGAAGCGGGTGACTGCCTTTGCCCCTGGAGAGAGCGCCGAGTTGTCGATTTCTTTGTCTGTGTCAAGGTAATTGGCCGCTATGTAATTACCACCGCACTGAGTGGCTGCGCCAACCGAGCCTCGCGCCTGTCCCGCGATCGGCATGCCTGGAGCAAACACGACGGCTACTGCGCGACTCTCAGGCTCTGGGCCGGCCACGTACGTCGTGCCATTGGGGCCCATTACCTCGAACTGGCCGCTCGTGTTCGAGTTCATCAAGTTCGTTTTGGGGTTGTTTTTGTATGCTCCAGAGAGCGTGTACCAGAGGCATTCACCCGCACCGTCACGCAGCGGTGGAAGGCCAAGGGTTTTCCAAGGCAACCTTCCGATCACGCTCACATCCTTGGCGCCGCAGCTTCCCTCTGCGGAGCCCTCACCACTGACCCCCCCTGCACTCATATCGGGGCAGGGCAGGTAGCCGGGCGCGGAACCCGGGTGGGTTTCTGAATAGGTCACTGCATAGGCGATCAACGCCGCCTTGGCCTCCGCCAGTGCCTGCTGGGTGATGCGGTCTCGCTCGGTGGCGATGGACGCAGCGCTCAAAGACTGCATCAGGAGGTAGGCAGCGCCCGTGACGAGGACGAGGAGCAGGAGGAGCAGCACCTGGCCGCGCTGGCGCTGAGGTCCGGCGGGAGCACGTCCCATGACATGAGCATGGCTGGGTATTGCGGTGGTCATCGGGAGGTCTTCGGGGAGGTAGCAGGGGCGGAGGGGCGTGTTTCTTTTCCGCGCTCTGCGCCTGCGCCGGGGGTGAGCCACGCGGTCTCCCCCACCTTGAGCCGCACCTTGCCCTCGGGCGTGGTCACCACCACGGTGGCAGTATCCAGCGGCCGGGCGGCGAGGCCGTCATCCGATGCGGGCGCGGAGGCGGGCCGGGGGACCCCGTTCACCCACACGACCGCTTTGCCGTCGGAGCGCTGCACCAGCCCGTTGACGGTAACGCCGGAGGGCGACGGCCTCGCCTCGACCGTAGGCTGGGTTCGCTGCCGTTCCAGTTGTTGCCGCTCCTCGGGGGTGAAGAACAGCCGCCCCAGGGGATCGGCGGCCCCGGCGGCAGCAGCGAGCCCGCCCAGGACGAGAAAGAGCGCCGGTGGCAGCAAGTACTTCATGGCCGGGGACGGTCCTTCAGGGAAACCCAGGTGAGTTGGCAGTCGGCTTCCAGCTGGGGACCGAAGCGCAGGGCGACGCCGCTCGCCGCGCGTTTGACCTGGCAGCCCCGCAGGAGAAACAGGCCGTTGGCTTCCTCGCGCAACGCTTCGAAAAAGCGGGCGAGCTCGCCCTCGTGCAAGAGGGTGAGCTGCAAGCGCATGTCCGAGGCCCGCAGGTCGATCGGCCCGTCCGGCAGGGGGATTTCCGGCTGGAAGGGGCGCTGGGGGGAGATGGTGTAGCGGGCGCCGAAGAGCTGCTGTCGCCCGCGCAGCCGGTCGATGGTTTCGATCCAGTCAAGCCGCTGCTCTTCGCCGATCACCCCCCGGGCGAGGAGGCGTCGATATTCCTCGTAGTAATCGTCCAGGTTTTTGCGCTCCTCCTGGGTGCGGGCGAGCCGAGCATGGGCTTGGGCCACCTGGGCCTGCAGGGCGGCGTAGGACTGCTGCATCCGGGCCTTGAATTGATGGGCGCCGCCCACGGCCCCGAGGGCGAGGGCGAGAACCGCGGCGGCGAAGAACACGGTACCGCGCAGGTGGGGCCAGTCCTGGCGCGTGAGCTTCATGTGGCTGCCCGCACGATCTTGAGGGTGAAGACGGCGCGCCGCTCGGTCTCAGGGGCGTCCAGTTGCCCCGAGAGGCTCGCCTGGGGACGCAGATCCAGGGGCAGCTCGACCTGCTCCACGCTGAAGCCTTGGCGGGTGAGTTCGGCGGCGAGGGCTTCTACTTGTTCCAGCGCCTGCCGATAGTTGTGGCGGAACGGGTGCACCTCCCCCTGGAGCAACACGACCCGGTAAAGAGT
>NZ_DAIRTR010000158.1:0-5921 GCF_036803785.1 Pelomicrobium sp.
CAGCCCAGGCCCGCCAGCGACGCTCCCAGTGCACGACCACGCCGGGCTCGTCCCCCAATTGGAAATTCCAGCCCTGGCCTTTCTGGCTGCCCGTCAGGTCGTGCAACCCGCTTTGAACCGCCTCCGCTCCGGAAGAAGGTCCCACCACGCCGAGGGCGAGGCGCCAGGCCTCAAGCCGCCGCTCATCCCAACCAGTAACGCCCACGCGGACATAAGTCCAACCGGCGTAGGGGCGATCGCGGCGGGGCGGATCGGTCGCGCTCAAGTCATCCGGCGTGTAGGCCTGCTGGCCCAGGGCCAGAATTCCGCGGCGCCGGCCCTGGGCCCCACGCAAAGAGGAAAAACCCGGCAGCCATTCCGGCCAGGGGCCGTTGCCACGTCGCTGCTCGCGGGAGAACCAGGCGAGCTCGATGCCTCCCGTATACTGGCGGTCGGTGGCGAAAGGCCAGTCGTTTTCCACCTGAAGCACCATGGCCGGTGGGGTCAGCTCCGGACCCGAGGGTGTTCCACCCCAAGCGGCCTGGGCCAGCAGGCACAGGAGGAATCCCCCCAGCGCCGCCAAGCGCACGGGTTTCATGCGGCTGCCGTGGGGCCAGGGACAGCGCTGCCCACCGGAGCCCTCATCCGCCCGTCAGCAGAGGACCCAGTCGGCGCAGCACGTGGGGAGCAAGAGCCCCCTGCCGGGCATAATCGCGCAGGCGCTCGAGGGGCAGATCTTCCGCGCAACCCACTTCACCCCGGCAGCCCGGGGCGCCGCAGCGACACTGGAAACGCCAGCCTGGAAAAGCGGCGATGCCCGCACGGGTGGTGGTGGTGGCGTAGTCGAAGCTCAGGTCCTCGCCAGGGGCGATGTCCCGCATCGCCACGAGAAAGACCCGCCCATCGGGCTCGAACCGAAGGCGGCAGTTGGGCTCGCAGCTATGGTTGACGTAGTCGTCCAAGTCCCCCGAGGCGAGGAAGACCTCGTCCTCCCCGATCTCCATCACGTGGTCGGGCTCTTCGCCCTGCCCTTCGGCGAAACTCACCCGCCTGCCATAGTGCTCGAGCAGCACTTCCCCGGCGGGATGACCGGTACGGCTGTAGAGGCTGCGCCCCATGGCATTTTCCCGCACCGCGATGCCCGGAAGGGGCGCCATCACCGAAGGAGCCGGGTCGCTCGAGCGAAGGTTCAGCATGGTGGCATCTCCCGGTGCGGAAGCTGGGTCGGTCGTTCCTGTGCGCAAGGGGCGGGCTGGGCGCAGTTCTAGCACATCGCCTGAATACTGGCAAACTCGCAAAGGTCCCCTCACCCAAAAAAAAGCGCAGCCTCGCGGCTGCGCCCTTGCAGGTTCTCCTCCTCCCTTCAATCGATCGCCTTGACCATGTCCTCGACGACCTTCTTGGCGTCGCCAAAGACCATCATGGTCTTGTCCATGTAGAAGAGCTCGTTGTCCAACCCGGCATAGCCCGCCGCCATGGAACGCTTGACCACAATCACCGTCCTCGCCTTGTCTACTTCCAGGATCGGCATGCCGTAAATGGGGCTGCCCGGCTTGCGCGCGGCAGGATTCACCACGTCGTTCGCCCCCAGCACCAACACCACGTCGGTGTTGATGAACTCGCTGTTGATGTCCTCCATTTCGAACACGATGTCGTAGGGGATCTCGGCCTCCGCCAGCAACACGTTCATGTGGCCTGGCATGCGGCCCGCCACGGGGTGCACGGCGAAGCGCACGTTCACTCCCTTCCCCTGGAGCTTGTCCACTAGCTCCTTGACCGCGTGCTGGGCGCGCGCCACCGCCAGACCATAGCCCGGCACGATGATCACGTTCTCGGCGTTGGAGATCAGATAGGCGGCATCTTCAGCGCTGCCCGAGCGCACCGTCTTCTGCCCCGCTTCCTCCGCCGCGGCCCCCTCGGCCGCGCCGAAGCCTCCTAGGATCACGCTGATGAAGGAGCGATTCATGGCCTTGCACATGATGTAAGAGAGAATCGCGCCCGAAGAACCCACCAGAGAGCCGGCGATGATCAGCATGGGGTTGTTCAGGGAAAAGCCGATACCCGCCGCCGCCCAGCCCGAGTAGCTGTTCAGCATCGAGATCACCACCGGCATGTCCGCTCCGCCGATGGGAATGATGATGAGCACCCCCAATACGAAGGCGATAGCGGTCATGACGATGAACGGCAGCCAATGCGTATCGTTCCCGCCCAAGAAAAATGCGATGCCGAAGCCGACCATGACGATCGCCAGTGCCAGATTCAGCAGGTGTTGGCCCTTGAACACCACGGGAGCGCTGGAGAAGAGCCGGAAATGCCTGCCCAAGCCCGCCAGCTTGCCGAAGGCGATCACCGAGCCGGAGAAGGTGATGGCGCCAACGAAGGTGCCGATGAACAGTTCCAGCTTGTTGCCCTTGGGCAAAGGATCGGGAAGCCCGAAGGCGCTCGGGTTGTTGACCGCGGCGATCGCGATCAGCACTGCCGCGATCCCCACCAGGGAATGCATGGCAGCCACCAGCTCCGGCATCTGGGTCATTTGCACCCGGCGGGCAATCACGGCGCCGATCGTTCCTCCGATGGCAATCGCGAGAATGATCAGGACCCAGTTGCGGGTGATGGCGAAGGTGGTGGCGATGGCGATCGCCATACCAATGATGCCAAACAGGTTGCCGCGCCGGGCCGTGACCGGCGAGGAAAGCCCTTTCAAGGCCAGGATGAATAGGACCGACGCGACCAGGTAAGCCAGGGCGACTTGATTGGCGGTCATTTTTTCTCCTTCGGAGCGCCAGATCCCTTGCCGCCGGCGCTCGTGATTGCGATAGGAAAGTGCATTGTGTTCCTCACTTCTTCGTCATTCCTTGCCTTTGCCGCCCTTGGGTTTTTTCTTGAACATCTCCAGCATGCGCTGAGTGACCAGGAAGCCGCCGAAGACGTTGATCGACACCAGCAATACGGCGATGAAGCCGACCACGCTCTCGAAACCTACGCCTCCCACCCCTGCCGCGAGAATCGCGCCGACGATGATGATGGAAGAGATGGCGTTGGTCACCGACAGGAGGGGGGTATGCAGCGCCGGCGTCACGTTCCAAATGACGTGGTAGCCGACGAAGACCGCTAGGACGAAGATGGTGAGGTTGACGACAATGGGGTCGATCGCTCCGGTCATGGGCGCTCCTTGACAATCATGCTTGGGGCATCGAGCACGGAAACGCGCGCTGCGCTTCAGCCCTTTTTCACTAGTTCTCCGCCAGTGCACACCAAGGCGCCGGCGATGATTTCATCCTCCCGGTCGAGCTTCGGCTCCCCGGTCTTGGGGTCGAGCAACAGGTTGAGGAAGTTCAGAAGGTTGCGGGCGTACAAGGCACTCGCGTCCGCGGCCACCAGGGCTGGAAGGTTGGCGATTCCGACGATTTTCACCCCGTGCTTGACCACGATCTTGTCGAGCTCGGAGCCCTCCACATTGCCCCCTTGCTCGATCGCCAGGTCCACGATCACGGACCCCGGCTTCATGCCTTTTACCGTTTCTTCCTTGATTAGTTTGGGCGCGGGACGGCCCGGGATGAGGGCCGTGGTGATGACGATGTCGGCAGCCTTGGCCCGTTCGTGGACCAGTTCCGCCTGGCGGCGCATCCAGTCGGGAGGCATGGGCCGGGCGTAGCCCCCTACGCCCTCAGCGATCTCCCGCTCTTCCTGGGTGAGGTAGGGGACTTCGAGAAACTTCGCTCCCAGCGATTCCACCTGTTCCTTCACCGCGGGGCGCACGTCGGAGGCCTCGATCACCGCCCCGAGGCGCTTTGCCGTGGCGATCGCCTGCAGACCCGCTACACCCGCTCCCAACACCAGCACCCGCGCGGCCTTCACCGTGCCGGCGGCCGTCATGAGCATGGGCATGAAACGCTGGTATTCGTTGGCAGCGATGATCACCGCCTTGTAGCCGGCGATGTTGGCCTGGGAAGAGAGCACGTCCATGGCCTGGGCCCGGGAGATGCGGGGTAGCCATTCCATGGCGAAAGCCGTGATACCGTGGCGAGCGTAGGCTTCCATCGTCGCGCCGTCGTAGGGGTTGAGCAGGCCGATCAGGATCGCCCCTTTTTTCAAATGGGCCAACTCTTCGGCCGAAGGGGCGCGCACCTTGAGCACGATGTCAGCGTTGGCATAGAGCTCCTCGGCGCTCGGTACCACGGTAGCCCCAGCCGCTTCGAACTCCGCGTCGGGAATGCTCGCCTTGAGGCCTGCCGAGGCCTGTACCAGCACCCGGTGGCGTGCGCCGGCCACGAGCTTTTTCACCGTCTCCGGAGTAGCGGCCACGCGGGTCTCGCCCGCGCGCGTTTCCGCAGGGACTCCGATTTGCATGTGTGTTCTCCTTTTTCTCGGACGAGGGACCGGCACGCGGAGGCGGGCCTCGCCACGGCCGCTCTCTTCTTATTCGCAGGAACACCCCTTTTTTCCCGCCGAGAGGCCCTGAGCGGCAGAGGCCGCGAAACGTCACACGGCCATCGGATTCTTCTGTTGCCTCGCCTCTCCGGTCGAGCGAGGCCCAATCCTAATCGCTTCGCCGGGACGGCGCAATAACGGCGATCAAGGGCAACCGCTATAATGGCGCATGCTGCCGAGACGACTTTCCCATGCCTTCGATTCGGGTCCTTCCTGAGCTGGTGGTGAGCCAGATCGCGGCAGGAGAGGTGGTGGAACGGCCCGCCTCTGCCTTAAAGGAACTCCTCGAAAACAGCCTGGATGCGGGCTGCCGCGCAGTGAGCGTAGAGCTTGTCCAAGGCGGTCAGAAGTTGATCGGCGTGACCGACGATGGCTGCGGCATCCCGGGCAAAGAGCTGCCCCTGGCGCTCGCCCGCCACGCCACCAGCAAGATCGCCACCCTGGAGGACCTCGCCCGGGTGAGCAGCCTGGGCTTCCGCGGCGAAGCGTTGGCGGCGATCGGTGCGGTGGCACGCCTGCGGCTCGCGAGCCGCTACCCCTCGGAGCCCCACGGCTGGGCCCTCCGTTGCGATGGGGGCAGCATCGGCCCCCGGGAGCCCGTGGCCCTGGCCCAAGGCACCCGGGTGGAAGTGCGCGATCTTTATTTCAACACCCCGGCTCGGCGCAAATTCTTGAAGAGCGAGGCGACCGAGTACGCCCATTGCGAGGAGATCTTCGTGCGCATCGCCCTCTGCCGGCCGGACCTGCGCTTGACGCTCGTACACAACGGCCGGCCGCGCTGGTCCCTCGCGCCCGCCGATCTGGCCACGCGCATCGGGCAGCTGCTGGGGGAGGCGCTGTCCACCGCACCAATCACCGTGGACGAGGGCACGTCCGGGCTCAAGCTCTTCGGGCTCGCGAGCCAACCGGCCTGGGCCCGTGGCCAGCGCGACGTCCAGTATCTTTTCGTCAACGGCCGTTTTGTGCGCGACAAACTCCTCGCCCACGCGGTGCGGGAAGCCTACCGGGACGTGTTGCACCACGACCGGCATCCGGCTTACGTCCTGTTCCTGGAGCTGGATCCCGAGGCGGTGGACGTGAATGTGCATCCCACCAAGAGCGAGGTGCGCTTTCGCGAGCCCGGCGCCGTGCATCGGTTCGTCTTTCACGCCCTGCACAAAGCCCTGGCGGGCGCCCGGGCCGGGGCGGCCGCCTCGGTTCCCCGGCCGTCTGGAAGCTCCCACCAGGCGGGGCCTACGCCCTGGGCCGCGCCGAGGGCGGATCCTGCGTCAGCGCATCGCCAGCTGGCGGTCCCCCTGTCGGCCGCCCAGCCCGCGGCCCCCTATCAGGTCCCGTTCGCCCAGGCCCTGGCCGAGGCGCCGCAGACATCCGAGGCCGTGTCCGAACTCCCGCCCCTGGGCTTCGCCCTAGCCCAGTTGAGCGGCGTGTACATCCTCGCTCAGAACGCCCACGGCCTGGTGGTGGTGGATATGCACGCCGCCCACGAGCGTGTCGTCTACGAAGCGTTGAAA
>NZ_DAIRTR010000159.1:0-5885 GCF_036803785.1 Pelomicrobium sp.
CCCTTCGCCCTGATCTCTCCTTACGAACCGCTGTATTTCATCTATGGCACGCGGGATGGCGAGAACGCCAAGTTCCAGCTTTCTTTCAAGTACCGCTTTGTGAGGCCCGACAGAGACCTGGCGCGCCTGCTGCCCGGGATCGAAGACATCTACCTCGGCTATGCCCAGACCTCCCTTTGGGACCTGGAGCGGGAGTCGAAGCCTTTCCGGGACACGAGCTACAAGCCGCGGCTTTTCTACTTCAAGGAAGGCCTGTGGCGCAGCGCCGGGGACCGCCTGCGCCTGGGGCTCGAGGCCGGCTACGGTCACGAGTCCAACGGGCGCGACGGCGATCAGTCCCGCTCCATCGACATCCTCTACGCGAGACCCGTCTTCACGTTCGGGAACCGCCAGGACTATCACCTGGTGGCAGCGCCCGGGGTATGGGCGTACCTGGACAAGGAGGAAAACCCGGACATCGATGAGTTCCGCGGCTACGGAGACCTGTACATCGCCCTGCAGAAGACCGACTCGTGGCAGCTTGCCACCACCCTGCGGCTCGGCTCCGACGGCGACAAGGGGAGCGTGCAGGTGGATCTGTCCTATCCCCTCACCCGGATCGGGTTCGGCAACATCGACGGCTACCTGCTGGCCCAGTACTTCAACGGCTACGGGGAGTCCCTCCTGGACTACAACCGCAAGCTGCGCTCCCAGTTCCGGTTCGGGGTCATGCTACTGCGTTAAAGCGAGCGGACCGGCTCACACCCCCAGGGACTGCAGTAGTCTGCGGGCACTGCGGAGCGCCCGCCACCCGACCCAGGCCCGCGAGGCGAGGCGCAGGGCTCTGCGGGGCTTCAGGATCACCGCTAGGAGCACGGCGATGACGACCCAATGGGGATGGGTGCGAAGGTAGTGAACGGTCTCGACGGCCCGATCGGCGAGCCGGAGGGCGGGCGAGAAGCGCTCTAGCGTGCCGACCAGCAATTCCCGCTCCTGCTGGGCTTGGGCCAGGAGGCGAGCGCGCCTCGCGGCTAGATCGTGCGGTGGCGCGTTCATGTACGCCGGCTCAGGCGCTCCCGATCCTTGGCGAGCTCCTCCAGCGTGGTACCGAAAACCGATGGCCGGCGCCGCCACCAAGCCCGCAGCCCCAGTCCTACCGCGGCCGCGGCCCCAAGGGAGAGTCCCGTGAGCACGCCCAGGACGGCGAGCCGCTGGCTTTCCCAGAAGGCGACGACAATGAGCATGGCGGCCAGTACCACGCCGAGGAACAGGGAAAACAAGAAAACGGTGCCCCAGAAAATCAGTCGCACCAGGGCGTCGCGCTCTTCCTCCAGATCGGTGGACAGGATGCGCAGCCGGGTCTCCACCGCGGCGACCGCGGTCGTCCCCAGCGCCTTGAGTGATTCCAGCAGCCGCGGCTGGGCAGGCTGCCTGCCGGAATCCCCGTTCATGCGGGCAGGGTCAGCGGCGCCCGATCAGCAGCCCGACGATCAAGCCCACGCCGGCGGCGATGCCCACCGCCTTCCAGGGATGCTCGTGGACGAACTCGTCCGTCGCCTTGGCGGCGATCCGGGTGCGCTCGGCGGCGAGACCTTCCAGCTCCGCCAACCTGACCTTGGCTTTTTCTAGGCTGGCCTGCACCCGCTCGCGGGCGGCGCTGACCCGCTCGCCCGCCTGGCTGGCGGTCAGCTTCAGCAGCTCCTCAGCGTCGGCCAGCACGACCTTCAAGTCGGCCATCAGCTTGTCCCTTTGGGAAGTCGTGGAGGTCGTGTCATTCATAATGAAAATTCCTTTTAAGTGAGCTTGTGGAAAATGCAATAGAGTTAACCTACCGTCTTTTCCTGCGCAAGGCAATGGCGGGCACGGAGCTCGCTCGCGCGAGAGTGGCTCGGATATACTGCAATTTTATCCCCGGTGCGACTGCCCGGCGAGCCTCCGGCCCATAATTTGGAACCGTCGGCCATCGTCTCCCCTCTCCGGATGGAAGTGGGAGAAAGGAAGAGGTGCCGAACACCGCCAAGCTTGATTTCGGAATGCTCGGGGGTCGGATGGGCGCCCTGTCCGCACCGGCGACCGGGTGTTCTTGGAAAGGAGTCTCTATGGGCGTATTGGGGATTGCGTTGCTTGTGCTGCTGGGGGTGATCGCGCTCTACGCCGTGGTGACCTATAACAACCTGGTCACCCTCAAACACAACGTGGCCAAAGCCTGGGCCAACATCGAAGTCTTGCTGAAGCAGCGCAACGACGAGTTGCCCAAGCTGGTGGAGACCTGCAAACAGTACATGCGGTTCGAGCAGGAGACTCTACAGCGGGTGATGGAGGCCCGCGCCCAGTCCCAGATGGCCCACGCGGCCGGCAACATGGCCGCCCTCGGCCAGGCGGAAGGGGCGCTGCGGGCGGAGCTCGGGCGCCTGTTCGCCGTCGCCGAGGCCTATCCCGATCTCAAGACCAACGAGACCTTCCAGCACCTGCAGGGCCGCATCACCCAGTTGGAGAACAGCATCGCCGACCGCCGCGAGCTCTACAACGAGAGCGCGAACATCAACAACGTCCGCATCGAGCAGTTTCCGGACGCCATCATCGCGGGGCTGTTCAACTTCAAGCCGTTCCAGCTTCTCGAGTTCTCGGACGGGGAAAAGAGCGACGTGGACATGAAGAAGCTGTTCGCCTAGGGAGGTTCCCGGGCGGCCCCTTCTCGAGCGCTGCCCGCCATGATGCGCGAGCTGCGGCGCCGCTACGGGGATTACCTCGCTTCGGGCGCCTACTTGGCCATCGTCCTCTTCGGGCTGGAGAGTCCCGCGCCCCAATCCCGGCTCATGGCCGCGGGCATCATCGCCGTCCTGGCGCTGTGGGCCTGGCTCGCCGCGCTCCATCGCTACCGGTTCATCGCCGACACCCCCACGTCCCGGATCGCCTCGGCGGCGCAAGGGTACGTGGAGCTCCTGGGGCGCGCCCGCTCCCATCCGGGCAACCGGATCCTGAGCAAGCTGACCCTGCTCCCGTGCGTGTGGTTTCGTTACGAGATCCACCGCCGGCAGGCGGACGGCAAATGGGAGCGGCTCGACCATGGGGAGAGCCCGGACACCTTCCTGCTGGACGACGGAAGCGGCGAATGCGTCGTGGACCCGGAAGAGGCCGAGATCGTCACCCCGCGCAAGCAGGAATGGCGGCGGGGGGAATACCGCTATCGGGAATGGTTGATCCTGGAGCAGGATCCCCTCTATGCCCTGGGCTATTTCGTCACCCTGGATCCCCTCGGCGGGCCGCCCGCGGCGCGGGAGGAAGTGGGCGCGCTGCTCGCCGAATGGAAGCGGGACCGGGCGGCGTTGCTCGCGCGCTTCGACGCCAACCGGGACGGGGAGATCGACCTGGTGGAATGGGAAGCCGCCCGCAAGGCCGCGAAAGCGGAGGTGGCCGAGCGGTACAAGGCCCTCCAGTCCGCGGCGGGCTCGATCCACGTCTTGCGCAAGCCTCCGGATGGGCGGCTCTATCTCCTCTCCAATATGCCTCCCGAGGGCCTTGCCGGCCGCTTCCGCCGCTGGGCTTGGTTCCACCTGGCGGTGCTGCTGGCTGCCGCTCCGGCGGCGATCCTGTTTTGGCTCGGGCTCCTCTAGCCCGGGGCGTCCAAATATTTTGAAATACAGGCTCAAAACCGCTCATGCCGCCATGAGGATATTTTCGGCGTGTCGCGGTCTAACCCGCCGGTGAGAACCGATCCCGGTCCGACGGCACGGATTCGCTACACCGAATCCACTGTATTGTCATGGAGAAAGCGCTCGATGGCCCTGGCTAACACGGCCGACCGCTATGGACCGGTGGCCCAGGCGCTGCACTGGGCCACCTTCCTGCTGCTCGTCGGCTCTTTCTCCCTGGGATTGTGGATGGTGGAGCTACCCCTGTCGCCCCTCAAGCTCAGGCTGATTTCGTATCACAAATGGATCGGGGTGACCGTCTTCCTGCTGGTTCTGATGCGGCTCGCCTGGCGGCTCTACAGCCCCCCTCCTCCCCTGCCCGCCTCGGTTCCCCTCTGGCAGCGGCGGGCGGCGAAAGCGGTCCACGGGCTGATCTACGTGCTGCTCGTCACCATCCCGCTGATCGGCTGGCTGGGCAGCTCCGCCAAAGGCATCCCCACGGTCTACCTGGGGCTGGTCCGGCTGCCCGACCTGTTGGCCAAGGACCCAGAGCTGGCCGAGCGGCTGTTTCTGGTCCACTGGGTCCTCAACAAGGCCCTGCTCGTGGCGGTGGGCGTGCACGTGGCGGCGGCGCTCAAGCACCATCTGGTGGACCGGGACGAGGTGCTCGTGCGCATGCTGCCGGCGAGCCTGATACGAAAACGCGCTTGAAATGAGGATTCCTCCCATGATTCGATCGGGCATCGTCATGGCTGGGCTGCTGGCGGCCACCGCCCTGGCCCAGGCGTTCCAGGAGGTGGATTACGCCAAGAGCTGGGTGCGTTTCGCGGGCAAGCAGATGGGGGTGCCGGCGGAAGGCGAGTTTCGACGCTTCACCGCCCGGGTGCGCTTCGACCCCGCCCGGCTCGATCAGGCGCGGGCGGAGGTGGAGATCGACGTGGCAAGCGCTGCCGTGGGCGACCCGGAGGGGGACGCGGAGCTCAAGCGCAAGGCCTGGTTCGACGTAGGGCAATATCCGACGGCCAGATTCGTCTCCACGGCTTTCCGCAAGGTGGGAGAAAATCGCTACGAGGCCACCGGCCAGCTCACCCTCAAGGGCCGCACCCGGGACGTGGTGGTGAGCTTCACCGCCAAGCCCGCGTCCCCGGGTCTGGAACTCACCGGGACCCTGCCCATCAAACGGCTCGATTTCGGCGTCGGTGAAGGCATCTGGGCCGATACCGATACCGTGGCCAACGAAGTGCAGATTCGTTTCCGCCTCATGTTGGGACCGCCGCGATAGCGTGGCTTCTAAAGATTTCCTTTCGCGCTCTTCGCGCCCTTTGCGTTGAGTTTTTTGTTTCTTCGCTCTGGAGGTGACCATGGAAAGACGCATTCTTGGTTTGCTCGCGGGACTTGCCCTGGCGACCGGGGCGGCAGCCGCCGACTCCTACACCCTGGACCCAAGCCATACTTACCCGAGCTGGGAAGTGTGGCACTTGGGCATCTCCAAGTTCCGCGGCAAGTTCACCAAGAGCGAAGGCAAGGTGACCCTGGACCCGGCCAACAACACCGGCCACATCCTGGTCACCATCGATCCGGCCTCGGTGGCGAGTGGCCACGAAAAGCTGGATCAGCACCTCAAGACGGAGGATTTCTTCCACGTAGAGAGGTATCCCGAGATCCGCTTCGAATCCACGGCGCTGCGCTTCACCAGCGGCGTGTTGACCGGAGTGGACGGCAACTTAACCATGCTGGGGGTGACTCGGCCGGTCACGCTAAAAGTACAGTCGTTCCGCTGCACCGAGCATTTCCGCTTGAAAAAAGAGGTATGCGGGGCGGAGGCCACCACCACCATCAAGCGCTCAGACTTCGGCATGACCTACGCCCTGCCGCTGGTGGGCGATGAGGTGACCCTCAACATCGAGGTGGAAGGCTTCAAGGATTGAGCCATCCCGCGAGCTTTCGCCTCAAGCGAGGTTGCGCAGCTCCCGCAGCGCCACCAGCAGCATGGCCAGATCCGGCTGGCTGGCCGCCTGGAGCTCGGTGAGCATTTGCTGCAGGCGCGCCAAGGCCCCTTGATGGTCCGACGCCCACGCCTGGATCAGGGCGTCCGCTTCCCCCAGTTCCGGCCTCGTCTTCAGGATCACCGCGACCAGGGCCCGCAGCTTCTCCGACAGCTCGTCCCGCAGAGTGGTGCGCGCCAGCGCCTGCCAGTGGCTGTCCGTGGGCAGCAGCCCCACCTGCTCCCTCAGCCAGGAAAAGCGCAGCCGGGCCGCCAGCCGGAAATACACC
>NZ_DAIRTR010000160.1:0-5820 GCF_036803785.1 Pelomicrobium sp.
CCACGGAAGCGTCTCGGGCGCGCCTTAAAACGCACAAATAAACGACAGGTGGGGGTTCAACATGATTCCGGAACCGGGCGCTGCCCGGACGCGCACCGCCGTCAGGGCCGCGTCGCGCCGGCGCCGGGGCATGGGTGCTCACTCCCCTGAACGTCTCCCTATCGCCATGGCCACCTGGCTTTCCGGGGCCGCCGGGGGGGATCGGTCCTGGCGCTCCAGGAGGGGCGAGGGTTGAGTGGGTAGCACGCGCCCTTCTCCGCCGAAGCAGCATCCTGAGCCGCCCGAAGAGTCTACGGGCGGGTCCAGTCACGTCTCCGAGCTGGAGGCCCGGCTCGTCGATTCGGTGGTCCGGCGCACCCGGGTCATCCGCCTGCCTGCCCTGCCCCAGGTGATCGACCGGGCGCTCAAGGCCCACCGGGAAAGCACGGAGAAGAAAAAAACGGCCGAGTGGCTCCTGCTGGAGCCGGTCCTCGCCCTGCGGGTACTGGCGGTGGGCGCCGCCATGGGGTTGCCTGCCGGGACTCGCGGGATTCCGTCCATGGACGAGCGCCTCGCCGCCCTGGGTCACGGGACGGTGCGGGCCCTCCTGTTGAGCGCGGCCCAGGCGTCCTTGGCCCCCCGCAAGGCTCCCCTCTCTCCTGAAACCTTCAGCGGCCACTGGAGCCACTGCGTACGGGTTGCCCTTGTCGCCCGCGCCCTGGCGGAGACGGCGGGCTACGAAGACCGAGAGGAGGCCCACCTGGCTGGCCTCCTACACGATGTGGGCGCTCTGTTGCTCGCCACCGCCGTGCCCGACACCTTCCGCTCCCTGGTGGACCCGAAGGCCTGGGCCGAGACGGAAGGCATACCTGAACAGGCGGGAAGGTTGGGCGCGATCCATGCCGATGTGGGTGCTCGGTATCTGGACGGGCTCGACCTTCCCTTTTACTTCCGGGATGCGGTCCTGCTCCATCACGCCCCGGGCGTGGAGCTGGAGGGCACTCACCCCCTGGTGCGCATCGTTCGCTCGGCCGAGTCCCTGGTGCGGCAGCCCGACTCCGAGAGCCGGCGGGGGCTTGCCGCCGATCTGCTAGGGGTGCCCGCGGCCTCGGTGCAGGCTGCCCTAGAACGAGCCGCACGGGCCTTCGAAGGGGTATTGCGAACCCTGAACTTGGCGACGGTGCCGCCGCCCCGCTACGAAGAAGAAGGCATTTCCCGCTCTTTCGTGGATACCCGGGCGCTGACCGAGACCCTGGTGGGGCGGGTGGTGGAGGAAGCGGAGCGATCTGAGGCGCGGGACAGCATCCCACCGCAAGGCGAAGGCGCCGGCCGTGTCCCGGGGGAATCCCCGGGGGTCCGCCCGCAGGCGCCCTCCACGGCCTCGGCGGCTGCCGCATCGCTGCTGGTACAAGTGCTGGAGGACGCCCTCCGACTCGAGCTGACGGTGTCCCTCCAGACCGTGGACCCCGTTCCCCAGGGGGTGGGCACGCTCATGCCCCTGCTCGCTGCGGTGGCAGGCATCGAACGCTGTCTTCTTTTCCTTCGCTCTGAAGGGGAGGCCGTCTGGTCCGGGTGGAAGGCGGAAGGCGCGCAGGTGGCGCGCTTTCCCCTCGATCTCTCCCCTGCCGTCGTCCACAGCCTGGTGGCCCGGGCGGCTCGGGAGGGAACCACCGTCGTCTCCTACGAGGCGGGGGGTCTCAAGCGGCTCGTGGGTCTGGATGTACAGATTGCCCGGGCCTTGGAAACGGAAGCCTTCGCCGCGCTGCCGTTGAAAGAGCCGAGCACCCCTTGCCGAGGCGTGCTGGTGCTTCCCGTCCCGGCGTTGCAGGCGGCGGAGTTCGACGAGACCCTGCCCTTGCTGGAGGAGGTGGCCCGCAAACTGTCCGCCACGGCCCGCCGCGGCAGGCCGCCTGCGGCCGCCGAAGCGCCTTCCCTGGACGCTTGGCAGACGTCCATCCGACGCCTGGTCCATGAGGCACGCAATCCCCTTTCTGCCCTCAAGACCTATCTGGAGGTCGCCCGCAGCCGCAGCAGTGCCGGGGAAAGCGTGGAGAAGGAACTGGAAATGGTCGGCCACGAGATCGACCGGGTCGCCCGGCTCTTGGAGCGCATGGGCCAACCCGAAGAGGAAGCCGCCCCGGAAGCAGGACGGGTCGACATCAACCGCACGGTAGAAGAGTTCCTCTTGGTTTACCGGGAACCCCTGTTTACCCGACGGGGCATTCGGGTCGATCTGGACCTAGACCGGGAGCTGCCGCCCGTGCGCGCCGATGCTCGGATGCTCAAGCAAGTGCTGCTCAACCTGCTGAAGAACGCCTCCGAGGCGGTGCCGGAGGGCGGCCGGCTGCGCATCACCACCTCGGACCTGGTCAACTACGAAGGCCAAATGATGGTGGAGGTTGCCCTGAGCGACACCGGCCCGGGCATTGCGCCGGAGAAGCTCGCCACCCTCTTCGCCGCGCCCGCCGACGCTGCCCTGGCGGGCCGGGGGGTGGGGCTGGCCAACTCCCTGGCGTTGGTCAAGACTATGGGGGGGCACTTGGCCTGCCACAGCCGCGTGGGCGTGGGGACCACCGTGCGCATCCTCCTTCCTCGGATCACCCAGGGGTAAAAAAATAGAAACGGTTCTTTCCCGCAACGGATGATGAAAGCGATTCCATGACGCAGGCCCATCTGTCGGCCCGGATCTCCGCCTGCCCGAGGGGGCACGCCCATGGCGACGAGTGACGGCCTGGCTCCGTGGCCCTCTCTACCGGAGGCGGTGCCGGAGCGCTTGCGCCTCCTGGTGGTGGAGGACGACGCCTCCGTGCGCAACGCCCTCCTCACCCTGATCGCCGGGGCCTCCCGGGAGACGTGGGCCGTGGACACAGGCGCCGCCGCCATGGAGCTGCTCGCCCGGGAGCCCGTGGACCTCGTGCTCCTCGACATCAATCTGCCCGACATGACGGGGCTGGAGGTCCTGCGCCGGGCCCGGGAGGCCGGGCTCAAGGCCATGGTCATCGTGGTGAGCGGCGACGACAGCATCGACTCCGCCATTACTGCCCTGCGGCTCGGGGCCCACGAATACATCCGCAAGCCCTTCGAGCCCGCGGCCCTGCAGCGCAGCGTGGACAACGCCCTCACGGCGCACCGCCTGGCGCGGGAGAACTGCCTCATGCGGGCGCGGCTGGAGCACTCCGAGCGCTTGCACCGCTATCTGGTGGACCACTCCCCGGATCTGATCTTCACCGTGGATCCCGAGGGCCGCTTCTGGTACGTGAACGAGCGCTTCAGCACCCTGCTCGGCTACTCCCGGCAGGAGCTTGCGGGCGCCCACTACGCGGCCATCGTCCACGAAGAGGACCTGGCCCGCGCGGCCCGGGTGTTCCACGAACGCCGCACGGGGGAGCGGGCCACCCGCAACGTGGAGCTAAGGCTCAAGGCCAAACCCGCCCAGGATCGCGGGCCGATGGAGCCCGCTTCGGTGATCGTGTCGGTGAGCGCGGTGGGCATCTACGGCGCCGAGCCGGAAGGAGCACCCCTTGAGCGACGCTTCCTCGGCACCTACGGGGTGGCGCGGGATATCACGGCGCGAAAACGCGCCGAGCAGATCATCGCCTTCCATGCCTACCATGATGCCCTGACGGGGCTGCCCAACCGCGCCCTCTTCCTGGACCGCCTGAAGCAGGCGATTGCCCACGCCCGGCGCCATCAGCGCCGGCTCGGCGTGCTTTTCGTGGACCTGGACCGCTTCAAGCTGGTGAACGACACCTATGGCCACCTCAAGGGCGATCTGTTGCTGCAGCACACCGCGGCGCGCTTGCGCAAATGCCTGCGCAGCACGGACACCCTTTCCCGCATCGGCGGCGACGAGTTCCTGGCCCTGGTGTCCGACCTGGAAAGCCGGGATGATGCCCTGGCAGTGGCGAAAAAAATCCTCCACGAGCTGAACCAGCCGTTCTTCCTGGGCGATGGGGAATTCACCATCGGCGTGAGCGTCGGCATCGCCGTACATCCCGAGGACGGGACGAGCGAGGAAGACCTGATCCGCAACGCCGACATCGCCATGTACCACGTGAAGCGCCGGGGGAAGAACGCAGCCGCCTTCTTTTCCGCGGACATGAGCGCCTCCTTCAGCGAGCGCATCCAGCTCGAGAACGACCTGCGCGGCGCCCTGCAGCGATCGGAGCTGGAGCTCCACTTCCAGCCGATCCACAACGTGCGCACTGGCGGCATCGAGCGGGTCGAGGCTTTGCTGCGCTGGCGCCATCCAGTCCATGGCCTGCTGGCGCCGGGCCGCTTCATCTCCATCGCCGAGGAGACGGGGCTGGTCCATGCCATCGGCGACTTCGTGCTCCAGTCGGCCTGCGCCCAGCTTGAGCGCTGGCGCGCGGGAGGATTTGCCGACTTAGGCATGGCGGTCAACCTCTCCCCCCGGGAGTTCGACCGCCTCGACCTAGTGGATCGGGTGATCGATGCGGTGCAGCGGCATCGGCTGCCGCCCCAGGCCTTGGAGGTGGAAATCACCGAGAACGTGCTCATCGAGGACGTGGACGTGGTGGCGCGCAAGGCGGCGCTCTTGAGGGAGCACGGCGTGAGCATCGCCATCGACGACTTCGGCACCCGGTATTCGTCTCTGGCCTACCTGCAATCGCTGCCCATCAGCGTCATCAAGATCGATCAGGCCTTCGTGCGGGATCTCGGACAAAAACCCGAAAGCCATGCCATCGTGGCGGCGATGATCGGCATCGCCCGGGGATTCGGGCTCGGCTTCGTAGCCGAAGGCGTGGAGCGGGCCGAGCACCTGGACTGCCTCACGGGGCTGGGATGTGACGTGATGCAGGGCTTTTTCTTCAGCCGTCCCATGCCGGCGGCGGAGATGGGTGCCTACCTTGCTCGCCATCGGGGAGGATGAGCCACCACGGCGAAAGGGCGAGAGCAGGACGATCAGCGCGGGCGGCCCCAGTTTCCCTGCCCCGGTTCCATCAGAACCCGGCGGGGCGATGGGTGCCGGCGCACGCGCCTCGCGTCTTGGCATCCCCAAACCGCTTTAGGCCTGCGTGTCCATGGCGCCTCAGCGGGTGCGGTTCGGCCCGCCTCCCTTGATCACAGCGCCTGAACCCATGCCAGCGTCCACGCTGCCACCTGATCCCGGTGGATGGCGGTGGAGAAGGTGTGATCCGCCTCCGGCAGCTCCCTCCAGGTGACCCGGCACGCAGCGAGAGCGGAAGCCCAAGGCTTCGACGCCCGGGCCACGTCCACGAATTCCTTGGCGGTATAGTCGTTGCCGCTCAGCACGAAGAGTACCGGTCCCCGGAATCGGGCAAGCCCCGCGGCCATCCGGTCGGGAAGGCTCCCTGGGCTCGCGGCGCTCGCCCGCGGCGCCTGCTCATTCCTGCCTTGCCTGCCCGGGCGCAGCGCCAGGCCCACGAGCCGGGCGAAGCCGCGTAGGGACTGCGTCGGGCGCCACTCCCCGCGGGCCAGCTTCGTCCAGAATTCCCGCTCCCAGAGCCGCCGGACGTAGTAGTGCCTCAGGTAGGTGGCCGCTGCAGTCGCCTCGGTGCGCACCCAGGGGTTTACCAGAACGAGACCCGCGACTCGTGGATCCCTGGGCGCGTACAGACAGGCGATGGAAGCGGCGTCGCACAGGCCCCACAGCACTACCCGCTCCAGCCCGGGCAGGCGCTCCATGAAAGCGCCGACGGCGGCGCCCACGTCAGGCAAGGCCTCCTCGAAGCCCTGGACAGGCCCGGTACTGTCGCCCATGCCCCGGTAGTCGAAGCGCATACAGGGCACGCCGTGAGCGGCGAGCCTACGGCTCAGGAGCACAAACTGGCGATGGCTGCCCACCCGGTACTGGGG
>NZ_DAIRTR010000161.1:0-5741 GCF_036803785.1 Pelomicrobium sp.
GTGTATGCTTTCGTAATTCCGAGGATGTAGTGCAAAGCGTTAGGCCCCACGCCGGCCCCAGCAGCGGCCGCACCGGCCACACAGTTGGACGAAGTCACGTAGGGATAGGTGCCGTGATCGATGTCCAGCAGCGTTCCTTGAGCGCCTTCGAACAGCAGGTTCTTGCCGCTGCGATTGGCTTCGTAGAGCAGCCGCGGCACGTCCGCCACCAGGGGCTTGATGCGCTCGGCGAGCGCAAGGGTTGTGTCCATCGTTTCCTGAAAATCAACCGTGGGGGCACGGAAATAATGGGCCAGCACGAAGTTGTGATAATCCAGGATCTCCCCCAGCTTGGCGGCGAAGCGGTCCCGGTGGAATAGATCCTGCAGCCGCACCGCACGGCGCGCTACCTTGTCCTCATAGGCCGGGCCGATGCCGCGGCCAGTGGTGCCGATCTTCGCCTCCCCCTTGGCCGCTTCCCGGGCCCGATCCAGGGCCACGTGGCAAGGCAGGATCAGGGGACACGCTTCGCTTACCCGCAGCCGACCGCGCACGTCGATCCCTGCTGCCTCCAGCATGTCGATCTCTTCCACCAGCGCCTGGGGAGAGACCACGACTCCGTTGCCGATGAAACACTGCACCCCGTCGTGCAGGATGCCCGAGGGGATGAGGTGCAGGACGGTCTTTTTGCCACCGATCACCAGGGTGTGGCCGGCGTTGTGCCCGCCCTGGAAACGCACCACGCCCTGGGCGTGATCAGTGAGCCAGTCCACTACCTTGCCCTTGCCCTCGTCGCCCCATTGGGTACCCACCACTACAACGTTCCTCGACATGGTCTTCGTCCTGCTTGCGGATTAGATCACGAACCGCGCCGCGGCACCACCTGCCAGCGGCCGTCCAACCGCTTAAGCTCCTGGTCGCACCCAAGCTCATCCCGGAATGCCTCGTGCCCCGGGAGGTCGACGATCACCACCTCCCCTCGGGAGCGTAGCGCCTCGATCGCTTGGGTCAGATCCGGGTCCCGGGAGCACGGGGCCAGGATGCGCGAACGGGCCGGAGGCTGGGGAAGATACGGCGAGAGCTGCCGCAAATCCAGGCTGAAGCCGGTGGCCGGGCGCGCACGCCCGAAGGCGCTGCCCACCTCGTCGTAGCGCCCGCCCTGGGCGATGGCGCTGGGACAGCCCGGTCCATAGGCGGCGAATACCGCGCCGCTGTGGTAGTGATAACCCCGGAGCTCGGCCAGATCGAAGCATAGCTCTCCCACCATGGGCGCAAGGGCCGAAGCGATCGATTCCAGGTCATCTAGGGCCCGCCGTATGTCCGGCAGCGCCGGAAGCCTGCGCCGCGCCTCCGCGAGCACCTCCGGTCCTCCGTAGAGCTCGGGCAGCAGGCGCAGGGCGGTGGCAATGGGTGCCGGCGCGCCCGCCGCCAGCACTTCCACCTGAGAGACGTCTTTCGCTTGCAGCGCCTTGAACAGATCCGATTCCAGAGTGTCCGTGAGGCCGCCTTCCCGGGCAAGGGCCCGGTACACGCCCACATGCCCCAGATCCAGATGCACCGCAGGCACCCCCAGGAGGCGAAGGGCCTTGAGCATGAGCTGCTGGATTTCCACGTCGCTCTCGGGCCCCGGATGGCCGTAGATCTCCGCGCCCACCTGCAGGGGCTCCCGGGTTCCGGTGAGATTGGACGGCAGGGCCCGCAGCACGCTCCCCGCGTAGCACAGCCGAGCCACGCCCCGGCGGTTCAGAAGATGGGCATCGATGCGCGAGACCTGGGGCGTGGTGTCCGCCCGCACGCCCATCAGGCGCCCGGACAACTGGTCCACCACCTTCAGCAGCTGCAGGTCCAGGTCGCTCCCCGTGCCAGAAAGCAGCGACTCCACGTATTCCACGAGCGGCGGCATGACCAGCTCGTAGCCGTGCACCTCGAACAGGTCCAGTAGCATGCGCCGCGCCCGCTCGATCCGCGCCGCCTCGGGGGGAAGAATGTCTTGAATGAACTCGGGGAGGATCCAGCTGCGCATCGTTAAGAACCCATGAGGGCGATGAGCAGCAGGCCGCAGAGCATGGAAGAGAGTCCGATGAAACGGATCTGTCCGTCGCTCATCTCGGTGAGCTTCCTGAATGCCTCACGCCAGAGGGTGGGCGCGAGAAAGGGGAGTATGCCTTCGAGCACCAGCATGAGGCCCACGGCGAGCAACAGGTTACTGAGCACGACGCCCTCCCCGCGACGGCGGTGCGCCCCTCCGCCGCAGACTATTTCCCGCCCCGGCTGGGGTTATTCAGATACTTGAAGAAGTCCGAGTTCGGTTCGAGCAGCAGCAGATCGGTCTTGTTCTTGAGGCTCTGCCGGTAAGCTTCCATGCTGCGGTAGAAAGCGTAGAACTCGGGATCCCGTTCGTAGGCCCGAGCGTAGATGGCTGCCGCCTTGGCATCGCCCTCGCCTTTGATCTGCTGCGCCTGGCGATAGGCCTCGGCGATGATGATTTCCCGCTGCTTGTCGGCTTCCGCGCGGATACGCTCGGCTTCCGCCGCGCCAGTGGCGCGCAGCTCGTTCGCCACCCGCTTGCGTTCCGCTTCCATGCGCCGGTACACCGCCTCGCTCACCTCCTGGGGCAGGTCCACCCGCTTCAAGCGCACGTCCACCACCTGGATGCCGATCTTGCGTGCGTCCTGGTCGGCCCGCTCCCGCTGAATCTCCATGATCTTGTCTCGCTCCCCCGAGACCACCTCGTGCACCGTACGCTTGCCGAATTCCGCCCGCAGCCCGTCGTTGATGGTTTGCTGCAGACGCGTCTGGGCCCGCAGTTCGTCTCCCGCCACCGAGATGTAGTACTGCTTCGGGTCGATGATGCGCCACTTGACGAAGTAGTCCACCAGGACGTTCTTTTTCTCCGAAGTGAGGAAGCGCTCCGGATCAGGTGTATCGAAGGTGAGGATTCGGGTATCGAAGTAGCGCACGTTTTGGATCAGCGGCAGCTTGAAGTACAACCCCGGCTCCTTGGTGACCGCGACCACTTCGCCGAGCTGGAAGACCAGGGCATCCTGCCGCTCGTCCACCGTATAGACACACAGGCTACCCAAAACGAAGGCTGCCACGACTCCGACGGCCAGTGTTCCGACGTTTCTCACGGCCGCATCTCCCTCTCTCGGCTGCGGAACGCGTCCCGCGAACGCCCGCCGCTTTCGGTCGCGGGCTCAGACGGGGAAGGAACAGGCGCCTTGGCGCCGGCGACGCCCTCTGCGCTGGCGCCGCTCATCTGCAGAAGCTTCTCCAAGGGGAGCATCAATAAATTGCCCCCTCCTTTCTGATCGATCAGCACCTTGGAGGTGCTGGACAACACCTGCTGCATGGTGTCCAGGTACAGGCGCTCCCGGGTGACTGCCGGCGCTTTGGCGTACTCGCTCTGGAGCTGACGGAAGCGGCTGGCATCGCCCTCCGCCCGAGCGACCACCTGGGAGCGATAAGCTTCCGCTTCCTCCAGCAGTCGTGCCGCTGTGCCTCGGGCCTTGGGAATCACGTCATTCGCATAGGCCTGACCTTCGTTGATCAACCGCTCCCGGTCCTGGCCCGCTTTGACTGCATCGTCGAAGGCGTCTTGCACCTGCTCCGGCGGCTGAGCGTTCTGCAAATTGACCTTGCTCACTTGGATGCCGGTGCCGTAGCGATCCAGGACGTCCTGCATCAGCTTGTGGGCTCGGGCCGCCACCTCCTCGCGGCCTTCGTACAGGACAAAGTCCATCTTGCTCTTCCCCACCACTTCCCGGAACGCGGTCTCCGCGGCCTGGCGTACCGCCTCGTCCGGGCCACGGTTGTTGAACAGGTAATCCTCGGGACTCTTCAGGATGTATTGCACGGCGAATTGGATGTCGACGATGTTCTCATCGTCGGTGAGCATGAGAGCCTCTTTCAGCACCTTGCTGCGCACGTCATTGCGATAGCCAACCTCCACCGTGCGCACTTGAGACAGGTTCACGATCTCCACCGTCTCAATGGGATAAGGAAGGTGCCAGCGGGGACCGGGTAGGGTGGTTTCTACATATTTGCCGAAGCGTAGTACCACGCCACGCTGGCTCGCATCCACGATGTAGAAGCCGCTGGCGAGCCACACCAGCAGGACCAGCCCTATCAGGAAACCGAATCCGCCCTTGACTGGTCCGGAGGGCGGGCCACCGCCTTCGTCGGGACGGCGGCGCCCGCCAAAAAGGCCGGCGAGCCTCTGCTGTACAGAGCGCCACAGCTCGTCCAAGTCTGGCGGACCCTGTCGGCCCCGCCGCCCCCACTGGGGATCATTCATGAGCAGAGGCTCCCGAAATGGCGAATCGCTTGGATCAAAGACTCTGAAAAGCGCAGGGGCGATGCTCGGCAGACTGCGGCGCTTGCAAGCCGATGCCTGCGTCCTGCACGAAGCGCTCGGCCACGGCCGCCCGCACGAGATCCAGACCGGCGCCCGTCAGCGCACTTGCGCGAACGCGCGCAATCTTACCATATTCATCCCGCTCCACTCCTGCAGGAAGGCCGGCGAGATCGGTCTTGTTGAGCACGACGATCTGGGGAATCGCATCGGCGCCGATTTCCCCCAGCACCTTGTTCACTTGGGCGATGTGGGTTTCCCGTTCCGGACTGGAGGCGTCCACCACATGCAGCAACAGGGAGGCCCGCGCTGTCTCCTCCAGAGTGGCACGGAAGGCCGCGATCAAGGTATGGGGCAGATCGCGGATGAAACCCACGGTGTCCGAGAGCACCACCGGCGGACAATCCGGAAGGAACAGCCGTCTCGTGGTGGTGTCCAGTGTGGCAAAGAGCTGATCGGCGGCGTAGGCGTGCCCGTCGGCCAGGGCGTTGAATAGGGTCGACTTGCCGGCGTTGGTGTAGCCTACCAGGGAGACCGGGATCACCCGAGCCCGCTCCCGGGAGCGCCGCTGCACCGCCCGCTGCTGGCCGAGCCGGGCGAGCTTGTCCTTGAGCACCTTGACCCGCCGGGCCACGAGCCGCCGGTCGGTCTCCAGCTGGGTCTCCCCAGGGCCGCGCAACCCGATGCCGCCCTTTTGCCGCTCCAAGTGGGTCCAACCACGCACCAGCCGGGTGGACAGGCGCTCGAGCTGGGCGAGCTCCACTTGCAGCTTCCCCTCATGACTGCGGGCGCGCTGGGCAAAAATGTCGAGGATCAAGGCCGTACGGTCCACCACGCGGCAGCCCAGCGCGCGCTCCAGGTTGCGCTCCTGCACGGGTGTGAGGTCGCGGTTGAGCACCACCAGCGACGCCCCCAGGCGCGCCACCCAGTCCCGTACTTCGGCTACCTTGCCGCTCCCGGCGTAGGTAGCCGGGTCAGGCCGCTCGCGTCGGCCCGAGATCACCGCAAGCACCGCGAGACCGGCGCTCGTGGCGAGGAGCTTCAATTCTTCAAGGGATTCCCGAAAGCCGGGATCGCCCAGATCGATGCCGACGAGGATCGCCCGATCCCCATCGGCCGGCCGATCAAGCATCAGATGCGGAACCTTGGTCGTAAGGAATACTGACAGGGCGAGAGGGAACCACGGTGGAAATAGCGTGCTTATACACCATCTGGGTCACCGTGTTCTTGAGCAGCACCACGTACTGGTCGAACGAATCGATCTGCCCCTGGAGCTTGATCCCGTTGACCAGATAAATGGAAACGGGAATGTGCTCTTTGCGCAGGATGTTCAAGAAGGGGTCTTGTAACGTTTGCCCTTTCGAGCTCATGGGTTCTCCAATTTTTCTGGTCTTGCAAGCCTTTACTC
>NZ_DAIRTR010000162.1:0-5721 GCF_036803785.1 Pelomicrobium sp.
GGCAGGTGAACCTCGTGTACCGGGGAGGGCGCTGGCCGGTTGCGGTGAGCGTCCACTCGTCGAATCCGGTGCTCGCTTGCTTGGGCAGCCAGTACGCGGGCTGGAGCCTGTCCGCCGGCAGCGGCAAAGAAGCTTTTCAGGCCCTGGGGTCGGGCCCGGCGCGGGCCTTGGCCGGCCGGGAAGCCCTGTTCGAGGCGCTGGGCTACCGGGACCAGGCCGACCAGGCCTGCTTGGTGCTGGAAGTGGACCGGCGTCCGCCGCCGGAAGTGGTGGACAAGGTCTTGCGAGACTGCGGCGTTGCTCCTTCCCGGCTCAGCGTCATCCTCACCCCGACCCGCAGCCTGGCCGGAGTGGTTCAGGTGGTGGCCCGGGTCTTGGAAGTGGCCTTGCACAAGGTGCACGCCCTGGGCTTTCCCCTGGCGCAGGTGGTGGACGGGGCGGGAGTCGCGCCCATCCCGCCGCCGGCCCCCGATTTCATCGTCGCCATGGGGCGCACCAACGACGCCATCCTGTTCGCGGGGGAGGTCCACCTGTTCGTGGACGCCGACGACGAGGACGCCCGCTCCCTGGCCGAGCGGCTGCCCGCTTCGGCCTCGCGCGACTATGGCAAGCCTTTTGCCCAGGTGTTCAAGGACTACGGCTACGACTTCTACCGCATCGACCCCCTGCTGTTCGCCCCGGCCCAGGTGGTGGTGACCAGCCTGAGGAGCGGCCGCAGCTTCCACGCCGGCCGGCTCGACGCCGCCTTGTTGGAGGCTTCCTTCGGGGGCGGGCCATGACCAGGCGAGTGGCTATCGTGACCGACGGGCCGGGCTGGCACGGCACCCGGCTCAAGCGCGCCTTCCGGGCGCAGGGCTTCGAGGCGTGCTACGTGCGCCTGAGCGAGTGTCGGCTCGATTTGGCCGCCTCCTGGCATGGCATCGTCATGCCCGGGTTTGAACGCCAATTGCCCGAGGCGGTGTTCGTGAAAAGCGTGCCCGGTGGCAGCCTGGAGCAGGTGGTGTGGCGGCTCGACGTGCTCCATGCCCTGCGCGAGGTAGGCGTTTCCGTGTATAACGATGCCCGGGCGATCGAGCGCACCGTGGACAAGGCGATGACCAGCTTTCTCCTGCGGCGGGCCGGGGTGCCGACTCCGCCCACCTGGGTGGTGGAGAGCCGGGAACAGGCGCGGGCGCTGGTGGACAGGGAAGCAGCCGCCGGCCATCGGGTGGTCATCAAACCTTTGTTCGGCTCCCGCGGAGCGGGGCTGCGCCGGCTACAAGCAGGCTCGGACGTGCCTGATCTGGCCGAGTACCGGGGCGTCGCCTATCTGCAGCGCTACGTCGACTCGGGGGAGGGCCATTGGCACGATTACCGCGTCTTTGTGATCGGCGGTGCGGCAGTGGCAGCCATGCGCCGCTGGGGAGCGAGCTGGGTGAGCAATGCCGCCTGCGGTGCCCGGTGCGAAGCGGTGACGTTAGAGCCGGCCCTCGCCCGCCTCGGCTGCGCCGCCGCTCGGGCGGTGGAGGCGGACTACGCGGGGGTAGACATCATCGTTGATCGCCAGGGCGATCCCTACGTAATCGAGGTGAACGGCCTGCCGGCGTGGCGTAGCCTGCAGAGCGTGACCGGCGTACCCATCGCCCGTTTCCTGGTGGACGATCTCGTCTCCCGCCGCTGCGGCACGGGTCTGGAGGCGACCGGCTGACCATGGAGGAGCCCGTGTCCCGCGCTGCCCTGATCGCTCAAGCCTTGACCCAGGCCTGCCTCGCCGACGTGCGCGCCCTCAAACCCGGCAACGTGAGCGTGTACTCGGCCGGCCACGGCATGGTGGCCGATGACTTTGTCCTGAGCGCTCAGGCGATCGTGGAACCCCTCACCGCCCCGGGGCTGCGGGTCGGAACGCGCATTCTGAAGGCGGTGGAGGCGACCCGCGTGGCGGTGGGCTGCAATACCAACCTGGGCATCGTCCTCGCCTGCGCGCCCCTCGCCCAAGCGGCCCTGGTGGCGCAGCCCGGGACGACGCTGCGGGAAGGACTGCAGGCGTTGCTCGCGCGACTGGACGTGCAGGATGCGGAGGAAGCCTATCAAGCCATCCGCCTCGCCCGTCCAGGCGGTTTGGGCCGCAGCCCAACGCACGACGTGGGCGAGCCTCCCCGGGTCACGCTGGCGGTGGCCATGGCGGCGGCCCGCCACCGGGACGGGATCGCCCGCCAGTACGCTGAAGGCTTCCGCGACGTGTTCGACGTGGGCGTGCCCCGCGCCGGCTGGGCCCTCGCTCGCTGGCGTAGCGAAGAGTGGGCGACCACCGCCGTCTACCTGGGCTTGCTCGCCCGGGCGCCGGATACCCATGTGGCCCGCAAGCTCGGACCCGCTGTGGCGCGGGAAGTGAGCGTCGAGGCGGCGCGGTGGGATACAGCGTTGATGCGCTGCCACCACCCGCAAAGCCTCATGCCCATGCTCCTCGATTGGGACCGGCGACTGAAGCGCCAGGGGATCAATCCGGGCACCACCGCCGATTTGACCGTGGCGAGCTTGTTCGCTTTATCGCTACAAGATATCCTCGACAAGGAGTTTGGCGGCCGCGATGCAGTCCCATCGACGGCCGCGCCAAGCGCTGGACTTCGGTCCACTCTTCACTAACCAACGACAAAAGGAGAAACCCATGGCTAAGATCACTCGCACCCTGGTAGGCGAATCCCTGGTCGGCGACGGCAACGAGGTGGCCCACATCGATCTCATCATGGGTCCCCGGGGCAGCGCGGCCGAAACCGCTTTCTGCAACGCCCTCACCAACAACAAGGATGGCTTCACCTCGCTGCTGGCGGTGATCGCGCCCAACCTGCCGGCCAAGCCCCACACCGTGATGTTCAACAAGGTGACCATCAAAAACGCCAAGCAGGCGACCCAGATGTTCGGGCCCGCCCAGCGGGCGGTGGCGATGGCGGTGGCCGACTGCGTGGAAGATGGCACCATCCCGGCGAACGAAGCCGATGACATCTTCATTTGCGTGGGGGTGTTCATCCACTGGGAAGCCGCCGACGACAACAAGATCCAGGACTTCAACTACCAGGCAACCAAGGAGGCGATCAAGCGGGCGGTGGCCGGCGAGCCCAAGGTAAGCGACATCCTCGCCAAGCGGCGCAGCGTCATGCACCCGTTCGCCGCCCACGCTTAAAGCGCCGCGGCTCACAGGGTCTCGAGGTCTTCGCGGGTGAGGCTGCCGTCGTGCAGAGCGGAGGCGAGCAACACCCCGAAACCTCGAGCGTTGAGCGCCGCCAGATCTGGCTTGCCGCGTACGCCGCCGGCGCAGTAGAGCTGCGCCCCAGGGGCGCGGGTGGCAAGCGCTGCCGCGAGGCCAAGATCCGGCCCTCGTCGGGCGCCCACCCGGTCCAGGTTCAGCGCGATCAGCCGGGAGGGCCAGAGCTGCGGATGCTCGAGCAGCTCGGCCGGGCCCAGCAAGCGCTCCTGCCGGAAGTCGAGGGAGAGGAGGAAGGGGTGGGCTTCGCCCGTCAAGGCTTCCAGCAGGCGCAGGTCCGCCAGGGTTTCGCTGCCCACCACCGGGGTGAGCCCACCGGCGACCAGGCGGCGCCAATCGGCGAGGTCGCGCACGCCCGCGTCCACCCACAGCTCCACCGGTGCGAGCTCCCGCGCCAGGGCCTCGAGCAAGGCCTGGTGACTCCCCCGTCCCAGGATGGCGTCCAGGTCTGCGACGTAGAGGGCGCGAAATGGGTAGAGGGCGAGCAATGCCTGGGCCACGTCCTGGGGGTGGCTGCTGGCGCATAGCCGGGAGCGCAGAGGCGCGTAGCGCTCCCGCTGCCCGCGCCGGGCATGGACTACGAGACCATCCATGAGGTCGATGACCGGAACGATCTCCACGAGGAGACAGGGGTGCGAGTCTTCTTGTACGAGCACGTGACGGGCGGCGGGCTCATGGGGCAGCCGCTGCCCGCTTCCCTCGCGCGCGAAGGCGACATGATGTTGCGCGCGGCGCTGGATGATCTCACGGAACTGCCGGGCATGGAAGCGGTGGTGAGCCGGGATTCCCGGCTCCCTTTTCCGTCCGGGGTGGCCGCAGTGCTCGAGCCCGCGCCCGGGGAAAGCCCCGGCTGCCTTTACCGGCGCGGTCTCGCCCTGGCCGATCTCGCCTGGATCATTGCCCCCGAGACGGGAGGGGTGCTGGAAGCGCTGGCCCGGGAGGCACTCGAGCAGGGCAAGGGGCTCTTCGGGTGCGCCCCGCAAGCGGTGCGGGTGGCGGCCAGCAAGCACGCCACCGCCCGGGTGCTCGCTCGCGCCGGCCTTCCCGTCGTTCCCACCTTCGCCCCGGGCGAGCCCCTGCCAGCCCTTCCCGGTCCGTGGGTGGTCAAGCCCGACGATGGCGCGGGCTGTGAAGGCGCGCGTCGCGTGCCGGACGTGGAAGCCGCCCGCGCGGCGCTCTTGGAGGCGGGTATGGGCTGGGTGGTGCAACCCTGGATCCAAGGGGAGCCCGCCAGCCTCTGCCTGCTGGTCGATCCCCCAGGCTCGGTGCGGCTCTTGTCCTGCAACCGCCAGCACATCGCGGTGCGGGGCGAAGCGCTCGCCCTGACGGGGCTCACGGTGGGCGCCTGGGCGGATGCGGACGGCCGCCTGGCCGCCCTCGCCCGGGCGGTGGTGGCGGCGATCCCGGGACTGGCCGGTTTCGTGGGGATCGATTACGTCCACACATCCACGGGTCCGGTGGTTCTGGAGGTCAACCCTCGGCTCACCACCTCTTATTGCGGTCTGCGCTCGGTCCTGGGGATGAACCCGCTGACCCTGGCCTTGGGCCTTCTTCCCCCGGGCGAAGGAAGCAGGGGCGGGCGACACCGGCCCATCATGGGAAAAGCGTCGGTTCGCGTTTCCCTGGAGCCTGTCGATGCTTGAGCCGGCGGTCATCGGCTGGGATGTGGGAGGGGCCCATCTCAAGGCCGCGGCCGTCGCGCGGACCGCGGGCGAGCCGGCCGTGCTGGCGGCCGTGCAACTGCCCTGTCCCTTATGGCGGGGCCTGGATCAGCTAGCGGCGGCGGTAGACCAGGCCCTTGAGCGCCTAGGCACCGCCCCGTGCCATGCCCTCACCATGACCGGGGAGATGGCCGACCTGTTTCGTGACCGGGCGGAGGGGGTGGCGAGGCTCACCGACTTCATGGAGCGGCGGCTCGGCGGAAGACGCACGCGCTACTTTGCTGGCGCCGGGTTCGTGGACGCCCACCATGCCAAAAGCATGTCCCGGCGCGTCGCTTCGGCCAACTGGCTCGCTTCCGCCCGCTTCGTCGCACAGCAGCTCAGGGAGGCCCTGTTCGTGGACGTGGGCAGCACCACCACCGACCTGGTGCCCATCGTCGCCCATGCGGTGCACGCTACGGGGAAGGACGATTTCGAGCGCCTCGCTTCGGGGGAGCTCGTCTACACGGGCGTAGTGCGCACACCGGTTATGGCCCTTGGAGGGCGAGTCTCCTTCGAGGGCCGCCGGGTGCCCCTCGTGGCGGAGCACTTCGCCACGATGGCCGACGTGTACCGGCTCACGGGCCTGCTGCCCGAACACGCGGACCAGTGGCCCGCGGCCGACGGAGGAGAGAAGACCGAGGAAGGCAGCGCCCGCCGGCTTGCTCGCATGATCGGACGGGATGCCGTCACGGGGACACCTGCCGCTTGGCGCCGGCTGGCCCGTGGCCTCGCCCGGGCGCAGGAGGCCCGGATCGAAGCCGCTGCCCGGCGGGTCCTGGC
>NZ_DAIRTR010000163.1:0-5558 GCF_036803785.1 Pelomicrobium sp.
GCCTGGAGGCGATCCTGGTGCTCGCCGCTGTGATCGCCTTCCTGGTGAAGGCCGAGCGGCGCGATCTCCTCAAGTATGTGCACGCCGGTTGGATCGGGGCGCTGCTTTTGGGGCTCGCCACCTGGGCCGTGGCGAGCGAGCTGGTCAAGGTAAGCGGCGCTGGGCGGGAACTGACGGAGGGCATCACCGCGCTGCTGGCCGCCGCGATTCTGCTCTACGTGGGCTTCTGGCTGCACAGCAAGGCCCACGCGCACGCCTGGAAAACCTTCATCGAGCAGCGGCTTAAGGGCGCGCTCTCCCGGGGGACCGCGAGCGCCCTGGTGGCGGTGGCCTTCCTTGCCGTGTACCGGGAAGTGTTCGAGACCGTGCTCTTCTATCAAGCGCTGTGGGCGCAAACCGGCGACACCGGCGGCGGCTCCATCACGCTGGGATTCTTGACCGCGACGGCGGCGCTGGTCACTCTCTCCTGGGCGGTCTTCCGCTACGGCGTGCGGCTTCCTGTGGGTCCCTTCTTCACCGTCAGTTCCACCTTGCTGGCGCTGCTCGCGGTGGTCTTTGTCGGCCAGGGCGTGGCGGCCCTTCAGGAGGCGGGGTCTCTCCCGGCGGACCTGGTGGCTTTCCCTCGGGTGCCGGTGCTGGGCATCTACCCCACCGTGCAAACGCTCACCGCCCAGGTGGCGGCGCTGCTGCTTGTGATCGCGGGCTTCCTCTGGCTGCGCCGCGCTCACCGCAAGCACCCGGGCAACCCGCCCGCGGATGCATGAGCTGGAGGGCTGCTGCGCCGTGATGGTGTCTTGATTGCATGGACGGGAGCGGACGGGTTTCACCCGCTGCGCTCCCCTGAAGGGCAGCCCGCCCGCCGGCCGCAGGCCGGCCAGCCAGCCAGTCCCGTTTTTTTCGAGGATGAAAAGGGGGCTGGAATGCGGCTGAGAAAAACGGCATTGGCTAGCTGCATGGTGATGGTGTGGGGACCACCCCTCGAAGCGGCAGCCGAGTCCGCGCAGGAAGCCCGGCTTGGAGAGGTTCGAGTCGTCGATGCCCGGGATCCGGTGGAGGCGCGGCGCCGGGCACCCACCGCCAAGCAGGTGTACGGGCGCGAAGACATCGAAAAATTCGACGACGCGACCGTGGGAGATGTGTTGCGGCGGCTGCCCGGAATCACCTATTCCGGACCCCCGGGAGTGACCAAAGACATCCGGGTGCGCGGACTCGACAAGGGCTACACCCAGATCCTGATCGACGGTGAGCCCATCGTGGGCGGAGCCAAAGAGCGACAGATCCAAGTGGACCGCTTGCCGGCAGACATGATCGAGCAAATCGAGCTGATCCACAATCCGCAGGCCGACATGAGCGCTGACGGAATCGGGGGCACGGTGAACATCGTACTGCGCAAACCGCCCGCCGAGGGCTACGCGCGGGCGCGTGTCGGTGTCGGCCGAACCGGCCCCGAGGAAGTGGGGGAGGCGAGCGTGCAGTACGGAGACCGCCAGGGAAAGTTGAGTTACCTGGTGAACGTGGGCGTGATCGACCGGGCCGAGCGGCTGAACGATACCAAGGTGGGTTACCAGGCCAGCGGGGCGGTGAAGGACCGGAGCGTGGAGTCGAAGCCTGCTGACGTGAAAGAGCTCACCCTAGCGCCGAGGCTGCGATGGGACCTGGGAAAGGGGCAGTCCTTGGCCCTGGACCCCTTTCTGATTGCTGCCCAAGAAGACAAGCATCACGACGTGTTCAAGTTCAAAGCCGACGGCACGCTCAACGGCGCCCAGGCAAAAGCGGAGGACAAGGAGCGGGTGATCGCCCGCCTGCGGGGAAAGTGGACACGACGCCTGGCGGGCGATCGGCAGTTGAGCCTGCGCTTGACGGCGGAACAAGGCCGGGAAGAGAAAGCCATGGAAACCCGAGACTTCAACGCGGCAGGCGCACTCACCAAGACCACCCTCCAGCAAGATCAACAGGACGAGCGGGAATTCGCAGGGCGCATCCGCTTAGACGGCGTTGCCATGGCACGTCACTTCTGGAGCGTGGGCTTCGAGGCAGAGCTCAAGGATTGGGAAACGGACAAGCACACGGTTGAAAACGGCGTACTCAAAGCCCCAGTGCCGGGCGACCGTTTCCAGGTGCAGGAACAGCGTGCCGCTGCTTTCGTTCAGAACGAGTGGCGTATCGGTCGCTCCAGTGTACTGACGCCTGGGCTGCGGTTGGAGCGCATCCGCCGGGAGAGCGGGGATGGCGTCGGGTCGGAGCGTGCCAGCACGACCAGCGCCCTCAACCCGTCCCTGCATTTTCTTCATCGTTGGGATCCGACGACCAACGTGCGCGCCAGCGTGGCGCAGAGCCAGCGGCTGCCCAAGCTGGACGACCTCGCCCCAGGCGTAAATCTCAAGGGTGGCACATTGACCAATCCCGACCAGGGAGGCAATCCAGACCTGCGCCCCGAGCGGGCATGGGGTCTGGAACTGGGGGTCGAGCGTTTCTTCCCTCGGCAAGGGGTGGCTGGGATCAATTTCTTCTACCGGGATGTGCAGGATCTGATCGAGCGCCAGGTGGTGAGCGAGGGCGCACGCTTCGTGAGCCGGCCGTTCAACGTGGGCGACGCCCGCATCTGGGGTGCAGAATTCGATTTACGATCGCGGCCGGACCCGATCGGGCTGCGCGGGTTTGTCCTGTCTTTCAATTATGCTCGCCTGTTTTCCGAGGTTGAAACGCCTGGGTCCACGGAGAAACGCAGGATCAAGGATCAGCCGCCGTACGTGTTCAATCTGGGCCTCGACTATGAAGTGAGGCCAGGTGGTTTCGCGATCGGTGCCATCTACAACTACTTGCCCGCCATGACCCATCGCGAGCTCACGGGAGATGGCAATACCAAGCTCAAATTTGAAAGCGCTAAGAAGCTGCTGGACGTGTACGCGGTCCAGCCCCTCGGACACGATTTCAGGCTGCGGCTCGCCGTACGCAATGTGCTCAAGGACGACAAGTTTCGTGACGAGACCACCTTCAAGCCGGATGGCAGCTTCAACGCCCGGGAAACCAGGTTGGAGGAGTCCTCCCGCACCTGGTTCGTGTCGCTGGAAGGCAGATGGTAGTGCAACCGAGTAAGATGGCGGATCGCGAAAACCAGCGCTTCAATCTGAGGGCCGCGGAAGCGGTTGCCCCAAGCAGGCTTTTCATCCTGGAAGGTTCTTGGCGCCATCTTCTCAAAGAGATGCTCGCCATTCTTTTCCGCCATCCCTGGCTATTGCTTGCTGCCACCATGCCCAACATCATTACGCCGGCCATCGAGCCGGTGCAGGCATGGCTGGTGAAGGAAGTTCTGCAAGAGATCACCAAGGGGGAGCATGTTTTCAGAATAGAAGAACTCCTGGCCTACGCGCCGCTCGCCATCGGCATCTTTTTCGGGCTCGGGGTGCTGCGCCTCGCCGAGAAGCTGACCAACCGGATGCTGGACGACCGGTTGTTCATCGAGCTGCAACGGGTGTGGTTCGAGCGCCGGGGCGGCGGTTGCGTCGGGGAGCAGGTCGCCCGCTCGATCAACGATTGCAAAAATGCCGGAAAGATCTTTGATCTTTTCCAGAAAGAGCTGTGGACGATCCTAATCGGCCTGCCGGCGGTGATCCTGTGGCAGATTTCCCTTTCGCCGGAGATGCTCCCCGCTTTGCTCGTGGCGAGCCTGTTGCCCTTTTTGGCGGCGCTACTCTTCGGCGGGCTGATCCAGCGCTACAGCCATAACGTCCTGCGGCTCGTCGCCGGCGTCGGCTCGGCGATCGCCCAGGGGAATCGGCAAGCGCTCTATCAACGACAGGAACGCTTCTACATTAACCGGATCAAGTTCGAGCTCTGGAAGCAGAGCAGTGAAGCAACGGCTGACTTCGCCTATTGGGTGAGTCTGGCGCTGGTGCTCGTGCTGACCGCGGCCGACGTCTGGCCGCTCGTACCACAGGAGGTCACCGCCGCTCAAATCGGCGTCTTCCTGGTCAATCTCAAGCTCATCAACAAGCCCTTGTCTGAAATTGCCAAGGTTCATAACAAGGTGCGGGAGGGGTGGCCCGCCGTGCGCCGCACCCTCCGACCTGACGATAAGGAGCCCCGGGATGTCCCGTGAGAAGAGCTGCTGTACCTGTCACGGGATCAGCCAGGAGGCGTTTCGTCTCGCTTGCGAGGGCGGCGCCCGCAGCGTCAAGGCATGTTTCAGACTGCTCGGTCGCCTTCCCAAGTGCGGCAACTGTATTCCGCTGCTGAAGCGGATATTGAGGGAGCAGGCCTGCCCGCTGAAGTCCGTCGGAGACGGCCTGCATGTTAAACATGAGCATTATCAACGTCTGGAGAGTGTGAACGATGAACTTCAAAGTGAAACTGGCCCATCTGTTGGACAACGGTGACAAAGTCGAGATGGAGGCATGGGTCGAGGCGGCAAGCCATGACGCAGCCTATAACACAGCCCGGGCGCGTTTTGGCAAGGCCGTGGCACAACTTGCGTCCGCCCCGGAGATCGGAATCGATAAAAGCAAGATCGAAATGGGTGCAGAGAAACACTGAGGCAGCTCCGCAAACCACAGCCAGCCGTCGGCGGTCATGCCGACCCGCCAGCCAGAGATGCGATTGGAAACCTGGACGAGGAGGCTTCGTGCATGACCCCCGACCATCCTGACTATCCCACGCTGCCGGCTCTCATGGCAGCGACCTTGTATCTCATGACCAAGCAGGCCGAGCGGGGCTGCCCCCTTCAGGCCGAGCTGATCATTCGCCACTTGCAGTTCATCGAGACCCATCCGGACATCCATGCCGCTCCGATGTTGCGAGACGTCTGCCGCCGGCTGATCGCCCGGTGGTACGACCTGCACTACCGGATGCAGAAGGGTGAGAGCCCGCGCAGCCAGGGCCGTTCCATCCATTGAGGGGGCGACCATGATCGTCGTGAGCGAGCAGTTTTTCGTGGTGCCGGAATGCCGCGCAGCGTTCGACACCTGGTGCGAGCGGCTCCTCGGCCTGATGGCGATGCGGCCGGGCTGCTGCCATGTCGTTCTCTCCCACCCGGCGAAGGGAGCACCCTCCCACGTGCTCTATAGCGCCTGGGAATCGGTAGAGCGGTTCCGGGAATGGACTCGATCTGATGCTTTCGTCCTGGCCGCTTCCGGAACGTTTCCCGACAAAGCCTGCGCGTTCGTTGCGCCGAAGCGCATGGTGATCGAGTTGATCGATTCCGATCCTGGATCAGCGCAAGCCGCGGGGGCAGAGGCCGCTACCCGGGTCGAGGGATGGCCGGCCCGCGGCGCGGCGAGCGCGCGAGACCTCGCTCGGAAGAAGCGGTGCTCGCTGCCCGGCGAGGACTGGATATGACCGGATGCGCCCGGCACTACCCTGCTTTCGCCAGCGGCCCCGGGCAACGCCGCGACGGGCTTGCGGCCCAGATGCCGCAGGCTGCTTCGCTCATCCGAGAGTATTCGTCCACCCTGGGACCGTACCGCGCTGGCCGGCTTTCAGCCGGAATGCATGGGAGGCTTTCTTCCCCATAGCCTCTGGGTGGTAGGCCCGTTCGAGCCCAAGCGTCAGCCCTTCAACGC
>NZ_DAIRTR010000164.1:0-5524 GCF_036803785.1 Pelomicrobium sp.
GCCGTGAAGGCATAACCCATGCCGGCGATCGCAGCCACCCTGCCGCGCACGCCTGCGGCCTGCGCCGCCAAGCCCCCAACGACTACCGGCCGCAGCGCCACATGGTGCACAAGGTCCGGCTCAATGCGGCGATACAGGCGGGCCACGCCGATCATCTCCCGCATGAGCCCCACCGGGTTCAGCCCCCGCCGCGCCATTCCGAACGGCACGACCTCGATCCCCGCCCGGCGGATGACATCACACGCCGAACCGCTGCGGGTGATCACTGTCACCTTGAACCCAGCTTGCTTCGCCGCCACCGCCAAGGGCAGGCGGTGGGAAACGAAATACCAGTCCTCGGTGACGAGGAAAACCAGTTTGGGCATGCTATGCGCTTTCTTGCCGGCGTCTCATGTTGCGCAACAGCAGGCTCCAGCCCGCCACTCCTCCGATCCACCACAAGGTGATTTCCGGATAACGTTCGCGGTACAGCGTACCCTCGTTCGGAGAACTCAGCACATAAAAAATGGAGACCGCCCAGGCGAAAAAGAAGAGGCCAATCGCGAACGAACGAATATCACCGTTGGGTTTGTGCATGAACCATCCGAGCCAGCCGAGCATGGCAACATAAAAAAATACCATCTCGACGGTTGCCGCCAATCGCTTCGCATCTCCTCCAGGCGATGTGGTCTTGCACTGCAAAACCAAAGAACATCCTCGTGGCACAGGTGTCACTAAAGCGAGCCAAGCCGCACGCGGAAGATAGTCAAGCAGTTCGCGATAATCGAGCAGTAGTCGATCCTGATCGATTGAACTGGCCGCACTTTTGTGCGCATGGATAAATCCGTGCCGATAACACAACAAATGCCCCACCTTCTCATGCAGGATGGGAATATACCGTTCTGGTCGCCAGCTATCGCATAACGCTACCTTCTCTACCTTCTCCAGCATTTTGAATCCCCATACCGCCATAACCGCCAACGCAAAGAAGAGCGTGCCTCGAGCTACGGAACGCTTGCGTTCGGGCAAAAAACACATGGCGAGCAATACGGCGCCGCCCAAGGCAATCACCACCACATCATGCAGATAGGGCCGCGGCAACCCCATCAGACCCAAGGCGGCAATCATCCCGACGATCACCCCAAGCCAACGCAGGCGCGAGTTTCCTAGCCAAGCCATGCTCCACGACCATGCCAGGAGAGCAAAGCCGACCAAGGCAAAGGCATCCTTGTGCGGCTGCCCCCAAATCAAGACCGTGGAAGGAAACGCCAGCACAGCCAAGCCTGCCCAAGCCATGCGACCGCGCAGGCCGAAGGTAAGACAAAGCCGCGCCAATACCGCGGCAGCCAGACCGTAAATGGCCGCATATATCGGCAGCACGGCGCTCGGATGCTCCCATCCCGTCGTCATGAAGGCCGCAGCCATCAGGCTCGCTGGCCATTGCCCCTGATAGCGGAGCTCCCATGCCCGCCATCCCTCGGCACGCAGTCTCGCGGTCAATTCCCGCGCCTGATCGAAAAACTGAATCCAGTCGCCGCCGGCCATCAATCCGTGGCCGGCATGCCAGGGCGAATTGGGCAATATCAGCCATTGAAACACCGCACCCAAGAGCAGCACGCCGACAAAGAAAACGACGAACGCCCGCGCAGGCGTCAATTCCCATCTACTGCTGCTCAAGCCACGCCTCCCACATCAACACATCCCACAGGTAATACGCCCAGTTGCGCCTCCCCGACAGGTGCTCCTCCCAGCGCTCGCGGATGGGTGCGGGGTCGAGAAAACCTTCCCGCCTGAGGCGTGCCTCGCTCAGCAGATCCTCCGCCCAATCCTTGAGCGGCTCGCGCAGCCAGTGCTCGATCGGCACGCCAAAGCCCATCTTCGGCCGTTCGATGAGGTCTTTCGGCACGTAGCGGTAGAGCACCTGCCGCAGAAGCCACTTGCCCTGGCCGTCGCGGATCTTCATCGAAAGCGGCAGCCGCCAGGCGAATTCGACGATGCGGTGATCCAAGAGCGGCACGCGCGTTTCCAGCGACACGCCCATCGCCGCCCGATCCACCTTGACCAGGATGTCGTCGGGCAGATAGGTGATCGCGTCGAGATACATCATCCTGTGCTCGAAATCCGGCAGCTCCGGCCAGGCGGCGGGGTCCGTGAGCGGCGTCGGCGGCTCCTCGCCGCCCAGCACCACCGAGGCCGGGTCCTCCCAGTGGGAGACGAGCCGGCGGTAGACCGCCTCGGGCCGGTCGGCGGCGAACAGGGCGGCGGCCTTGTGGAGTTTGTCGCCCGGCAGCCGGAAACGCCAGCGCTCGGGCAGGGCCCACGCCACCGCGCCATACAGTCGGTTCCAGGCCGAAGGCGGCAACGCCGTCACGCCCGCCGTCGCGAGCCGCCGCAGGATGAGCGGCAGGCGATCGAGCCGGCGCCACAGCGCCGTCACCCAGAAATAGCGGTTGTAGCCGCCAAAGAGTTCATCCCCGCCATCGCCCGAGAGCGCCACCGTCACCTGTCGGCGGGCGAGCATCGCCACGAGGTGCGTGGGGATCTGCGAGGAATCGGCAAAGGGCTCGTCATAAAGCGTGGGGAGCTTCGGGATCACGTCCAGCGCATCCTTGGGCGTGACATACCACTCGGTGTGCTCCGTGCCCAGATGGCGCGCCACCGCCGCCGCGTGCCGCGCCTCGTCGTATTCGCCTTCATGAAAGCCGATGCTGAAGGTCTTCACCGGCCTATCGGCCGTCGCCTGCATCACCGCCACCACCGTCGAGGAATCGATGCCGCCGGAAAGAAAGGCGCCCAAGGGCACATCCGCCACCCGCTGCCCCGCGATGCTCTGCCGCAGCAGCCGGTCGAGTTCTTCCTCCGCGGCAACCTCCGAACCGGTAAAAGGCTCGCGCCGCCCGGATTCGGCGACCTCGCGCAGCGACCAATAGGCTTTGATCTCCCCTCTCCCACCGGGAGAGGGGCCGGGGGAGAGGGTATCCGCAGAAAACTGCACCCAGCACCCCGGTGGCAGCTTCCAGATGTTTTCGTAAATGCTCCACGGCGCCGGCACGTAGTTGTGCCGCAGAAAGAGCGTCAATGCCTTGCGTTCGATGGCATTGTCAAACCCAGGATACGCCCGGATCGCCTTCAGCTCCGAGGCGAACACCAGCGCGCCCTTTACCCAGCCGTAATAGAGGGGCTTCTCCCCCATGCGGTCGCGGGCGAGTGTTAACGTGCGCGTTGCGCGATCCCACAACGCCAGGGCGAACATGCCCACGGTCTTCTTCAGCGTCGTCTCGATGCCCCAAGCCTCGAAAGCGGCGAGCAGTGTCTCCGTATCCGAATGGCCGCGCCATCGAACACCCCCCTCTCCCTCTGGGAGAGGGGCTGGGGGTGGGGGTGAGGGTGACGGAAAATGCGCGAGGTCTTTTCGCAGTTCCAGGTGGTTGTAGATCTCGCCGTTGTAGGCGATCACATAGCGCCCCGAGGCCGACACCATCGGCTGATGGCCGGCAGTGGAAAGGTCGAGGATCGACAAACGGCGATGGGCCAGCGCGATACCGGCCAACTCGTCCACCCAGACACCGGTATCGTCGGGACCGCGGTGAACCAGCGGATCGACCATGCGGTGCGCCATTTCGACCGAGTCCTTATGGCCATCGGCGGGCTGCCAGAAGCCGGTCAGACCACACATGCTCTAGCTGATTTTGCGATAGATATACTCATCACAGCGAGACCCGAAGATGCCTGGGTCTCTTCCAAACAACCGACCCTTGCGGGCGAACACCCGCTCCGCAGCAAACCCCAGGGACCCCAGCTGGAAATCCACTTCAGCGGGCTGGATCGACTCGTACGGCCAAACGCCCATCCAGTCATGGACATCGTGGTAGTAATTCATCCCACGATTGGAGCGGTAGCCTTCCACATAACGGGCAAAGCGCCTGCCGGTCAGCGGCAGGGCGAGCCGAAACAGCGCTATATAGATTAGATGGCACGGGTGCGACGTTGCGCCTGGGGCGAAGCGTGCGCATACCACCGTTTCTCCCAGCGCCAAAACGGGTCCATCCATACCCGCCGGTAGAGGGCGAGAACAAGGCGTCCCTGCGGAGCCACCAATGCTGCAGCACACCGGATCGCGCGTTTCAAATCGCCCGTGTGATGAAGAACGCCCCACGAATAGACCACATCGAACGTACCCCGCGTCGCGGCGCTCAGACAAACACGCTGATCTCTTCGACGCGCCAGACATTTTTCGCTGAAGCGTGGCGGGCCAGCATGGCATGCGCGGTCGCCACGCTCTCGCCATCCAGATCGACGGCAAACACCTCTCTAGCCCCCAGGCGCAACGCTGCCAGGCTGTGGAGGCCAGAGCCGCAGCCGATGTCGAGAAACCGTTGCCCGTCGAGCCGCCCGCCCACCAGCCGGCTCAAGCCCTGCTCCGCTTCCCGGATTTCCGCTTCCGTGACCCTTTCGGCGTAGGCCGCCCAGTTCTGGCCGAAGGCGAAATGCGATTCCGCTTGGGTCAAATCCATTTCATGCTTCAGGGTGTATCCCGGTATAGCCGCGCGTAGCGGTCGGCGACGCTCTCGATCGAGAAATTATCCTGCACGCGCCTGCGCGCAGCCTCACCCATCGCCCGACGAGTCTCCACAGGCACGTCGAGTAACCGACTCCACGCGTCCGCCAACGCATTGGCATCTCCCATTGGCACCACGATGCCGGTATCGCCAATGATACGTGGCACATCGCCCACGGCCGTGGCCACACAGGGAATGCCGCAGCTCATCGCCTCGCCAATGGCATTCGGAAAGGCTTCGCCCCAAGAAGAAGAAGAAGAAGCGATATCGAGTGCCGCAGTCAGGCGTGCGATGTCGTGACGCTCCCCAAGGCAATGTACTCTGCCGGCCAATGCCGGGTGTTGCAATGCCGCAGCAAGTGCTGGATTTCGAGGAGACACCTCACGTCCGACGAGGAGGAAATGGACATCCGCCCGCCGCCGCGCAAGCAGAGCAGCCGCCTTCAGAAAAACGTCATGTCCCTTCATCGGGTGATAGCGGGCGATGAGGCCAATGAGCGGGGCGGCGGGTTCAAGTCCCAGCATCCGCCGAACCTCGGCGCGCGCGAGGGGCTGCGGGGAAAAGGTCTCAACGTCGAACCCATTATCGATGACCATCCCCCGCTCTTCGCAGAAGCCAAAGCGTTCGTGCTGGGCGCGCGCTGTGTGCGAATTGTAAATGATGGCCGTCGGCCGTCGGCTCGACCATGCCGAAAAACGGATGACCCACCGGGTAAGCGGCTTCTCGCGCCGCAGATCGTAAAGGGATTGGCGGATACCCCAGACGAGCCGCGCCTGGGGTGCCGCAAGACGCCACGCCAGGCTCGCGGCCAAGTTGCCGTGGTACATCCACCCCTGGATCACGTCCGGTTTGAAGCACCGCACCTCGCGAAGCAAGGCGCGCATCGCAGCGGGAGCCTTTGGCGGATGACACAAGCCCAGGCTCACCACGGGCACTCCGACGGCACGCAACTCCGCCTCCACGTCACCGCCCCGAAGAGCCAACAC
>NZ_DAIRTR010000165.1:0-5467 GCF_036803785.1 Pelomicrobium sp.
ACCCCCGCCTGCTCGATGTGCTCCATGACGCCCCCCACCAGCACCCGATCCCCGTCGCTCACCGCGTCCACGTCCACCTCGATGGCATCGTTCAGGAACCGGTCCAGAAGCACTGGGGAGTCGTTGGACACCTTGACCGCCTCCCGCATGTAGCGGGCGAGCTCCCGCTCGTCGTGCACGATCTCCATGGCCCGTCCCCCCAGTACGTAGCTCGGGCGCACCACCAGGGGATAGCCGATTTCCTGGGCCAACCGGAGGGCCTCTTCCGGAGTGCGCGCGGTGCGGTTGGGGGGCTGGCGCAATCCCAGGCGGTGGAGCAAGGCCTGGAACCGCTCCCGGTCCTCGGCGCAGTCGATCATATCCGGGCTGGTACCGATGATGGGCACGCCGTTGCGCTCCAGCTCCCGGGCGAGCTTCAAGGGTGTCTGCCCGCCGTACTGCACCACCACCCCGAAGGGCTTTTCCACCCGCACAACCTCCAGCACGTCCTCCAGGGTGAGGGGCTCGAAATACAGCCGGTCGGAGGTGTCGTAGTCGGTGGAAACGGTCTCCGGGTTGCAGTTGACCATGATGGTCTCGAACCCGTCTTCCCGCAGCGCGAGAGCCGCATGCACGCAGCAGTAGTCGAACTCGATGCCCTGGCCGATGCGGTTGGGCCCACCGCCCAGCACCATCACCTTCTTGCGCTCGGTGGGTTCGGCTTCACACTCCTCCTCGTAGGTGGAGTACATATAGGCGGTGCGGGTCGCGAACTCGGCGGCGCAAGTGTCCACCCGCTTATAGACCGGATGGAGACTTAAGGCGTGGCGGCGGCGGCGCACCTCGTCCTGGGAGGTGCGCAGCAGCTTTGCCAGGCGGGCATCGGAAAAGCCGCTGCGCTTGAGCGTCAACAGTGCGGCGCGGTCCAGGTCCTTGAGCTCCTTGCCGGCAAGCGCCTGCTCCTGCCTCACCAGATCCTGGACCTGGGCGAGAAACCAGGGATCGATCCGGGAGAGTTCGTGAACCTTCTCCAGAGAAAGCCCGCAACGGAACGCGTCGGCCACGTAGAAAATGCGCTCGGCGCCCGGGTTGGCCAGCTCCGCCTCGATTGCGGCGAGATCGGTGCTCTTCTCCTCCAGTCCGTCGGCGCCGATCTCGAGCCCCCGCAGAGCCTTCTGCAAGGACTCCTGGAAGGTGCGACCGATGGCCATGACCTCCCCCACCGACTTCATCTGGGTGGTGAGCCGGTCGTTCGCCTGGGGGAACTTTTCAAAGGCGAAGCGGGGGATCTTGGTGACCACGTAATCGATGCTGGGCTCGAAGGAGGCAGGCGTGGCGCCACCGGTGATTTCGTTACGCAGCTCATCCAGGGTGTAGCCTACGGCCAGTTTGGCCGCCACCTTGGCGATGGGGAAGCCCGTGGCTTTAGACGCCAGGGCAGAGGAGCGGGACACCCGGGGATTCATCTCGATCACCACCATGCGGCCGTCGGCCGGATTGATGGCGAACTGCACGTTGGAGCCCCCGGTATCTACCCCGATTTCCCGCAGCACCGCGATGGCGGCGTCGCGCATGATCTGGTATTCCTTGTCGGTCAGGGTCTGGGCCGGGGCCACCGTGATGGAGTCCCCGGTATGCACCCCCATGGGATCCAGATTCTCGATGGAGCAGACAATGATGCAGTTGTCTTTGCGATCCCGCACCACCTCCATCTCGAATTCCTTCCAACCGATCACCGATTCCTCGATCAGCACCTCACGGGTAGGACTGGCGTCGAAACCCCGCTCGCAAATGGTGACGAATTCTTCCCGGTTGTAGGCGATGCCCCCTCCCGTGCCGCCCAGAGTGAAGGAGGGGCGGATGATGGCGGGGAAACCCACCATGGCCTGGACCTGCAGTGCCTCCTCCATGCTGTGGGCGAGGGCCGAGCGGGGCGAGGCGAGCCCGATGCGGTTCATGGCCAGCTTGAATTTCTCCCGATCCTCCGCCTTGTCGATTGCCTCCCGAGTGGCGCCGATCATCTCCACCCCGTATTTTTCCAGCACTCCTTCCCGCGCCAAGTCCAGGGCGCAGTTCAAGGCCGTCTGGCCACCCATGGTGGGCAGCAGAGCATCGGGGCGCTCAAGGGCGATGATCTTCTCAATGGTCTGCCAGTTGATCGGTTCGATATAGGTGGCGTGGGCCAACTCCGGGTCGGTCATGATGGTGGCTGGGTTGGAGTTGACCAGCACGATTCGATAGCCCTCCTCCTTCAGGGCCTTGCACGCCTGGGCCCCCGAGTAGTCGAACTCGCACGCCTGACCGATGACGATGGGACCGGCGCCGATGATGAGGATGGTCTGGATGTCGGTGCGCTTGGGCATGGCCTACCGGCAAGCCGCCACGTCGGTGGCAGTGGCAGCGATCTCCCGCTTGCCGCTTTTCCTGAGCGCCATCAAGGACACGAAGCGATCGAAGAGGTAATCCACATCGTGGGGACCGGGGCTCGCCTCCGGGTGTCCTTGGAAGCAGAAGGCCGGCCGGTCGCAAAAGGCGAACCCCTGGAGACTACCGTCAAACAAGGACACGTGGGTCACCTTGCAATGGTCTGGCAGGGTCGCGGCGTCTACCGCGAAGCCGTGATTCTGGCTGGAGATCATCACCCGCCCGGTCTCCAGGTCTTGCACCGGGTGGTTCGCCCCGTGATGGCCGAACTTCATCTTCACAGTCTTCGCACCGGCAGCAAGCCCCAGGAGCTGGTGGCCCAGGCAGATCCCGAACATGGGCACGCCCGTGTCCAGGAGCTGGCGGATCGCCTCGATGGCATAGGTGCAGGGCTGCGGGTCGCCGGGCCCATTGGAGAGGAACACCCCGTCGGGCTGAAGGGCCAGCGCTTCCTGTGCTGGCGTGCGGGCCGGGATCACGGTCAGGCGACATCCCCGGGATGCAAGCTTGCGCAAGATATTGCGCTTCACCCCGTAGTCGTAGGCCACCACGTGGAACTTGGCTTCGGGCGCCTTGGCGTAGCCGCTACCCAAAGACCACTCCCCCTCGTCCCAGGAATAGGCACTCTGACAACTTACCACCTGGGCGAGGTCCATGCCAGCCAAGCCCGGGAACGCCCGGGCGAGCGCCAGGGCCTCTCCCTCGTCCACGCGACCCGCCATCAGGCAGCCATTCTGGGCCCCCTTCTCCCGCAAGATACGGGTGAGCTTGCGGGTATCAATGCCGGCGATGGCCACCACATTCTGATCCCGCAGATACTCGGGCAGGCTCTGGATCGCCCGGAAGTTGCTGTAGAGGTGGGGCACGTTCCGGACCACCAAGCCGCTAGCGTACACCCGGTCCGATTCTCCATCCTCCGGGTTGACCCCGGTGTTGCCAATATGGGGATAGGTAAGGGTGACGATCTGCCGGCAATAGGAAGGATCCGTCAGGATTTCCTGGTAGCCGGTCATGGCGGTGTTGAACACCACCTCCCCGCTCGCCGTCCCTTCCGCGCCAATGGAGACCCCGTGGAACACAGTCCCGTCAGCAAGCACCAGCAAGGCAGGCGGGCGGGCGGACACGGGCGATTTCCAGGACACGGCGCAGGGGACACAAAGAAACGGGACGAGCGAAACGCCCATCCCGTTTTTCATGCATTATACGGGAAGGGGGGGGAGGCTTCAAATCAAGCTCCCCGCACAAGGAGCTACGGGGCCTTCGGTCTGCAAGCCCATCCGCCCCCACGGGGGCGCCTGTCAACGCAGGCCCAGCACGTCCTGCATATCGAAGAGCCCGGCAGGCCGCCCCGCGACGAAGCGAGCCGCCCGCAGCGCTCCTTGGGCGAAGGTGGCGCGGCTGCTGGCCTTGTGGCTGATTTCCAACCGCTCGCCGATTCCGGCGAAAATGACCGTGTGCTCGCCCACGATGTCGCCCCCCCGCACCGTGGCGAAGCCGATGGTCTTGTCGGGGCGCGCTCCCGTGATCCCCTCCCGCCCGTAGACGGCGCACTCGCGCAAGTCTCGGCCGAGGGCCTGGGCCACCACCTCCCCCATGCGCAGCGCGGTCCCCGACGGGGCGTCCACCTTGTGTCGATGGTGGGCCTCCACGATCTCCACGTCGTAGCCCTGGGAAAGCACCCGGGCCGCCAGGTCGAGGAGCTTGAGGGCCAGGTTGACGCCTACGCTGAAGTTGGGTGCCTGGACGATGGCAATGGTGCGGGCGGCGTCGGCAATCTCCCGCCGCTGAGCGTCGGTGAATCCGGTGGTGCCGATGACCAAGTTAACGCCCCGGAGGGTCGCGGCGCGCAGGTGCTCCAGAGTTCCTTCGGGTCGGGTGAAATCGATGAGCACCTGGGCGCCGTCGAGGGCCGCAGCCAGGTCATCGGTGACGCTCACCCCGTTGGGTGCACCGATCAGCTCTCCCGCATCCCGGCCGAGGACCGGGCTGCCGGGGCGGTCCAGGGCAGCGTGCAGGCGCAGATCGGGCGCCTCGGCGAGCGCCTCGAGCAGCGCCCGTCCCATACGCCCCGAGCTTCCGGTGATGGCGACGCGAATGGGCTCCATCGGGCTTACGCTAACGGGCCGCGGTCGCACCGTGGTAGGACTCGGTCACCGGCGCCTCACCCGGAGGCGCCGCCACCACGTCGCCCTCGACCCGCTTCAACCGATCCTCTTCGAAAATCACGGTAAGCTTGCGTTCCTCCACTAGCCGTCCCCGCTTCTCCAGCCGGTACACGTAATCCCAGCGCTGTGCGTGGAAAGGGTCGGCCACCAGGGGCGTGCCTAGGATGAACCTCACCTGCTCCCGGGTCATCCCGGGCTTGAGCCGAGAGACCATCTCCTGGGTCACCACGTTGCCCTGCTGCACATCCATGCGGTAAGGGGTGAGGCCGAGATAGCCGGAACAGGCGGCAAGCGCCAGGGCGAGGGGCAAGGGAAGGAACCGGCGCATCGGAAAGCGTGTCGTTTTCAACGGGACGAGAACGTTTTATGATACCCGAAAAGACGTTTGCACCGAGAGGATGCCATGAGCACGCCCGAGGCCCTGAAGACCATGGGGCTCAAAGCCACCATGCCGCGCATCAAGATCCTCAACCTGTTCGAGACCAGCAAGGTGCGACACCTCTCGGCCGAGGACGTCTACAAGCAGCTCATCGCCGAGGGCATCGACGTGGGCCTTGCCACGGTATACCGCGTGCTCACCCAGTTCGAGCAGGCCGGGATCCTCATGCGGCATCACTTCGAAAGCGGCAAGGCCGTCTACGAGCTGAATCAGGGCGGGCACCACGATCACTTGGTGTGCCTGCAATGCGGGCGGGTGGAGGAGTTCTACGATCCGGAGATCGAGCGCCGCCAGGTGAAGATTGCCAAGGAGCGGGGCTTTACCATCCACGACCACTCGCTGCACATCTACGCCGACTGCACCAAGCCGAACTGCCCGCACCTGAAAGCAGCAAAGCGCCCAGGCTGAAATGGGCCCGCGGGGTTTCCCCCTCAAGCCTCGCCCCGCACGACCTTGAGCA
>NZ_DAIRTR010000166.1:0-5437 GCF_036803785.1 Pelomicrobium sp.
TCGCGGTGGTGGACGCGGACCAGGGATTCGGCAACGGCTGGCTCCTTCCGGCGGGGCCGCTGCGGGAACGGCCGTCCCGGCTCGATCACGTGGACTTGGTGATCGTACACGGGAACGCTCCCCAGCCCTTCGCGCCGGGGCGGGAATACCGCATGCGGCTCGAGGGCCGGCAGTTCTACAATCTGCTCAATCCCCGCTTCGTGGTGCCCCCAGGCCACTTCCGCGGCCTGCGCACCCACGCGGTGGCAGGCATCGGCAATCCTCGCCGTTTCTTCGATGCCCTGCAGGCCCTCGGGCTCTCCGGCACGGCCCACGCCTTTCCCGATCACCACTGTTTCCGCCCGGAGGAGCTGCGCTTCGCCGACGCGGAGGCCATCCTCATGACCGAGAAGGATGCGATAAAATGCGAAACCTTCGCCGATGAGACGCATTGGGTGCTCGCCGTCACCGCCGTGGTGGAGCCGGACCCGCTGCCCGCCCTGCTTGCCAAGATCGCACACCCCCATGGACCCCAAGCTCCTTGACATTCTCGTATGCCCCCTGTGCAAGGGGCCCCTGGTCTACCGAAAGGCCGAGCAGGAGTTGATCTGCAAGGCGGATCGCCTCGCCTATCCCATCCGGGACGGCATCCCGGTGATGCTGGAGGAGGAAGCCCGCAAGCTCCCCCCGGAGGAGGATGTCGTCTGAGGCCCTCGTGCCAGCACCCCGGGCTTCCATGACCCTCGAGCCTTTTACCGTGGTGATTCCGGCGCGTTACGCCTCCACGCGGCTGCCGGGCAAGCCCCTGGCGGACATCGGCGGCCGTCCCATGGTGGTGCGGGTGGCCGAGCGAGCGCGGGAGAGCGGCGCCCGCGGGGTGGTGATCGCCACCGATCATCCGGCCGTGGCCGAGGCCGCGCGGCGCCACGGTTTCGACGCCTGCATGACCCACGCCGAGCACCCCACCGGCACCGACCGCATCGCCGAAGTGGTGAGGACGCGGGGGTTTTTGCCCGAAGCGGTGGTGGTAAACGTGCAGGGCGACGAGCCCTTCATCGATCCTGTGCTGATCCGGGAAGCGGCCCAGCATCTCCACGAGCGGACGGAGGCGGCCATCGCCACGGCTTGCCACCCGATCCAGGATCTGGAGAGCTTCTTGAGCCCGAGCGTGGTCAAGGTGGTGCTGGACGCCCAGGGCTACGCCCTGTATTTCAGCCGCGCCCCCATTCCCTATCCCCGGGACGCCTTCGCCGCAGGCGCCACAGCCCTTCCCCCTGGCCTTCCGGCCTACCGTCACATCGGCATCTATGCCTACCGGGCCGGCTTTCTTGCCACCTACGCCGGGCTGTCTAAAGGCGCGGCCGAGACCTTCGAGTCCCTGGAGCAGTTGCGGGCCCTGGCCCACGGCTACCGGATCGCCGTCTGGGTGACTGGGTGCAGCGCACCGGCGGGCGTAGACACGCCCGAGGATCTGGAGCGGGCGCGGCGCTGGGTGGCGGGTCTGGAGCCGAGCCCTTATAGATCCCATCACAATTAACGATCCGCAGCCCCCATGGACGCTCTATCATTCGCGAAAACGACATCGTAGCGAGCAGCGAGGGAGGAAGCGCCATGCGTTTGATCTTGCTGGGCCCCCCGGGCGCGGGCAAAGGCACCCAGGCAGCCTTCATCACCGAGCGTTTCCGCATCCCCCAGATCTCCACGGGCGACATGCTGCGGGCGGCAGTAAAGGCTGGAACCCCCCTGGGCAAGCTCGCCAAGGAGAAGATGGAGGCCGGGGCTCTGGTGCCCGATGACCTGATCATCCAGCTCGTGAAAGAGCGCATCCGTGAGCCCGATTGCGCCAACGGCTGTCTCTTCGACGGCTTCCCCCGCACGATCCCCCAAGCCCAAGCCCTGCGGGAGGCGGGCGTCAAGATCGATTACGTGCTGGAGCTGGATGTTCCCGACGAGGAAATCATCACCCGCATGGCTGGGCGCCGGGTGCACCTCGCCTCCGGACGCACCTATCACGTGAAGTTCAACCCGCCGCGGGTCCCGGACCGGGACGACGTGACGGGGGAAGCTCTGGTTCAACGGGACGACGACCGAGAGGAAACGGTGCGGGAGCGGCTGCGGGTCTATCATGCCCAGACCAAGCCCCTGGTGGATTACTATTCTCGCTGGGCAGCGGAGGGCGACCCCGATGCGCCCAAGGTGATCAAGGTGGCCGGCACCGGCAGCGTGGAAGAAATCCGCGAGCGCATCTTCGCCGCCCTCAGCTAACCCGCAAAGGCAGCCCCATGCCCGCCATTCCCGGATTCAGCGACGCCGAGCTTTGGGTGGTGGAGTCCACCCTGAAGGAGCGCTATGGCCGGGAAGTACCGCTCGAGGTGGCGGTAAGCGAGCTCCAGCTCGATCCCTCATCGTCCGAGCTCACGGCCTGCCCCACCCTGCATTGGACCCAGGACGGGGTGGGCTTTGTCATCAACAAGATCGCCGAGGGCCGCTACCGGGCGCAGTTCTATTACTCGGTCTACGACCAGTACCGAACCGACCGGGAAGCCTTTGACGATCTGGGCGAGTGCTTGGGGGTACTCCTCAAGCTGCAGGCTGATACGGCCCGGGAGCGGGCAGGTGCCACCTCCGGGGCGGACGCGAGCAGCCTGAGCAGTCCCTTCACCCAATTCATCGACTTCTGAGACGAAGAAAGGGAGACCACTGGATGGCCAAGATGAACGCGTTCTACGCCCAGTCCGGGGGAGTCACTGCGGTGATCAACACCTCCGCCTGCGCCGTCATCGAGACGGCCCGCAAGCACAAGGATAAGATCGGCAAGGTGTACGCGGGCCGCGACGGCATCATTGGTGCGCTCACCGAGGATCTGATCGATACCAGCAAGGAGCCCGCCAGCAACATCGCGGGGCTGCGCCACACTCCCGGCGGTGCTTTTGGTTCCTGCCGCTACAAACTGAAGAGCCTGGAGGAAGACCGGGCCCAGTACGAGCGGCTGATCGAAGTGTTCAAGGCCCACAACATCGGCTACTTTTTCTACAACGGCGGCGGCGACTCGGCAGACACCTGCCTGAAGGTGTCCCAGCTCTCCGAGCAGATGGGCTACCCCATCGTGTGCGTGCACGTGCCCAAGACGGTGGACAACGACTTGCCCATCACCGATTGCTGCCCCGGCTTCGGCTCGGTGGCGAAGTACGTGGCCACCTCCATCCGCGAAGCGGGCTACGACGTGGCCTCCATGGCCAAGACCTCCACCCGCGTGTTCGTACTGGAAGTGATGGGCCGCCATGCCGGATGGATCACCGCCGCTTGCGGGCTCGCCTCGGAGAAGGAAGGCGAGCCGCCCCACATCCTGCTCTTTCCCGAGATCGCCTTCGACGAAGATAAGTTCCTCGCTCGCGTGGAGGAAACCATCAAGCGTCACGGGTACTGCGTGATCGGCGTCTCCGAGGGTCTGCGCAACAAAGAAGGCAAATTTCTCTCCGAACAGGGGCTGCGCGATGCTTTCGGTCACGCCCAGCTCGGGGGCGTCGCACCCCTCATCGCCAATCTGTTACGCGAGCGCCTCAAACTCAAGTACCACTGGGCGGTGGCCGATTATCTCCAGCGCGCCGCCCGCCACATCGCCTCCAAGACCGACGTGGCCCAGGCCTATGCCGTCGGAAAAGCCGCAGTGGAGCTCGCCCTCAAGGGCAAAAACGCGGTCATGCCCACCATCGTGCGCAAGTCCAGCCGGCCTTACAAATGGACGATAGGCGTTGCCGACCTCAAAGACGTGGCCAACCGGGAGAAGATGATGCCCCGGGACTACATCACCGAAGACGGCTTCCACATCACGGCGAAATGCCGCACCTATCTCCAGCCCCTGATCCAGGGGGAAGATTATCCTCCCTACAAGAACGGGTTGCCGGTCTACACCCGCCTCAAGAACGTAGCGGTGCCGAAAAAGCTCAAGACGGAGTTCAAGATCTGAATGACGCTGGAAAAAGCGCGACAGCTGCTCAAGGTCCAGGCCGACTTCGGGGGCTTCTACAACGCCAACGCCTCCAAGCTGATCCTGGCGGAGGTTCAACGGGAACACGGTCAGGAAGCGGTGGACACCCTGATCCGGGAGCTCAGGCTGGACGAGGTGTTTGGGTGGGAACCCGGAACGCGCTTCGAAGGAAGCTTGGCAGTACCGAATAAGCGGAGATGAGCGGTGGGAGCGCTGATCCGGGTTCCCTGCGGCCGCTCCCGCTCCCACCGCTTCCGCGGCTTCCGTGTCGCGGCCGCCCCGCAACGCGCTTCGAAGGAAGGCTCAATAGACGCTAAAGGCGTCCTCTCGGGCAAGGGAACGTGCTGCCGCGGGATCGGCGCCTTGGCGATGCGCTACCGCGCGTCCTTCGGCAGCAGGGAAAGGGGCTCGGACAAAACCGTAGCGCCCCGCCCGCACGGGTGCGCCGGAGCATGTGCTGCAAGCCCTTGGGCTGCGAAGGGAACCGGATGGCCACGCAGGAGGCGCGCGCTCTTTCCATGAAAGGCTGCGATAATTCGTTCCTCGATGCAACGATGGGAAGCCCCTCGGAACGGCCGCGCAGAAAAAAAAAGCGTACCCCTTAAGTTGCGCTCGGCTGACGCTGATTCGCTGCAGTAATCGTGCTAAAATCCGCAAACTCATAATTTATATAAGAGTTTTCTGATTCGTTCTCGCACAAGGGCAACCGGGCCGGCCCAAGTTTCGGCCCAGCCAGCATAAGGGGAATCCCATGACTGCAGGACTCACGCTAGCGCTGCTTTGCGCCGCCGCAGCCCTGGTGTTTGGCGGCCTCTGGATCAAGAGCATCATGAGCCTGCCCGCCGGCAACGAGCGCATGCGCGAGATCGCGGCGGCGGTACAGGAAGGCGCCCAAGCCTACTTGAACCGCCAGTACAGCACCATCGGCATCGTCGGCGTCATCCTGTTCCTCATCATCGGCCTCGCCCTTTCCTGGCGCACCGCCTGGGGCTTCGCCATCGGAGCGGTGCTTTCGGGGCTGGCGGGCTACATCGGCATGAACGTCTCGGTGCGCGCCAACGTGCGCACCGCCGAGGCCGCGCGCAAAGGCCTGGCGGAGGCGCTGGCGGTGGCCTTCCGCGGCGGCGCCGTCACCGGTCTCCTGGTGGTGGGATTGGGCCTGCTCGGGGTGGCCGGCTATTTCGGGATTCTCTGGTCGGCTGCCGACAAGGCGGCCCAGATCGAAGGCATCAAGCATGTTCTGGAGCCGATGGTGGGCCTTGCCTTCGGCGGCTCCCTCATTTCCATCTTCGCCCGTCTCGGTGGCGGCATCTTCACCAAAGGGGCGGACGTGGGTGCGGACCTGGTGGGCAAGGTGGAAGCGGGCATCCCCGAGGACGACCCCCGCAACCCTGCCGTCATCGCCGACAACGTGGGCGACAACGTGGGCGACTGCGCCGGCATGGCGGCCGACCTGTTCGAGACCTACGC
>NZ_DAIRTR010000167.1:0-5429 GCF_036803785.1 Pelomicrobium sp.
GAGTGGCTGCGCCAGTGCGCCCCTGCCCCGGCCGCCGATGGTGCCCCCCGTCGCCCCCTTTCCTACGGAAGAGGCAAACCCCACGCCTTCCGGACCGACGGGCCAGGCCCAGGAAACCAACGGCGCCGTTGCGGCGATGATCGAGCGGGCCGGAGAAATTTCTGTGGAAGCCGAAGCGGCCGCCCACCATGCCATGAGAGTTGTCCGCCATGCCCTGGCCATGGTGGGTCGGCCGTACCGGGCGGGGGGCGCCGGACCGGACGGATTCGACTGCAGCGGGCTCGTCCACTACAGCTTTCTGCGCGCCGGTCGATCCGTACCCCGAGAGACCCGATCCCTTCTTCAGGCAGGCCAGCCGGTCGGAACGGAGGCGCTCGCCCCAGGCGACCTGATTTTCTTCGACCAGGAGGGTAGAAGGGCCTCCCACGTGGGTATTTACCTGGGCGGGGGCCGCTTCGTGCATGCCCCCTCCACCGGCGGCCGAGTACGGGTAGACCGCCTGGACGCCCCTTACTGGCGCGCGAGCTTGCGCGAAGCCCGGCGGCTCTGACGGGCTCGAACACCCTTTTTCGATGCCGCAGGAAAGACGACGTCTCCTCCAGGCGGATGCCCTGGGTTACCATAAAACGCCCGCCGGACCGCGGGCGGATTCGCCCCTTTCAGGTTCAGCTTTGGAGTATTGACCATGAGCGCTCTGCCTAAAGCGGCAGTGGTGACCGGCGCCGGCACCGGTATCGGGAAAGCGGTAACTCTCGCGCTGCTCCAGGAGGGCTACCGGGTCGCTTTGGCGGGACGCCGGCGGCAACCCCTCGAGGAGGTCGTCGCCGAAGCCGGCGCCGCCGCCTCTCGGGCCCTGGTCGTGCCCACTGATGTGAGCGATCCGGCCTCGGTGCGCCACCTATTCGCCCGGGTTCGGGAGGTTTTCGGGCGGCTGGACCTGCTGTTCAACAACGCCGGGGTCTTCGTGCCGGGGGCTTCGCTGGAGGACATCCCCTTCGAGCACTGGAAAGCTTCGGTAGACGTCAACCTGACCGGAGCCTTCCTCTGCACCCAGGAAGCGTTCAACCTCATGAAAAATCAGACGCCGCGGGGCGGCCGCATCATCAACAACGGCTCCATCTCAGCCCACGCCCCCCGGCCCCACTCGGCTGCCTACACCGCCACTAAGCACGCCATCACGGGGCTGACCAAATCCACCTCCCTGGACGGGCGCAAATACGACATCGCCTGCGGCCAGATCGACATCGGCAACGCCGCCACCGACATGGCCGCCAAGTTCGCCCAGGGCGCGTTGCAGGCGGACGGCTCGGTTAAGCCCGAGCCCCTCCTGGACCTCGCCCACGTGGCAAACGCCGTGCTCTACATGGCCAGCTTGCCGCTCTCCGCCAACGTGCAGTTCATGACCCTTATGGCCACCAAGATGCCTTTCATCGGCAGGGGCTAGCGCGAACTACCCGGCAATGGCGGGGAGCCTGGCTAGAGAGGCCCTCGCGCAGCGGTCGAAGCCCCCTGGTGCCGCCCGCGGACGGCAAGGGGCTTGTCTGTGGCGGAACCCCCGTGTCAGGCGCCGGGATCCACCACGCTTTCGCCCTTCCCACAGCAAGGCGCCGATCCGATGAGGCTTCGCCCCACTCGGGGGACTCATTCTGAAACTCCCGGGCGAGACCGGGCACTAGGCCATCAGCGGCTTGTACCTGATCCGATGTGGCCGATCGGCCTCCTCCCCTAGCCGCCGGCGCCGGTCTTCCAAATAGTCGGCGTAGTTGCCCTCGAACCACACCACCCGGCTCTCCCCTTCGAAAGCGAGGATGTGGGTGGCGATCCGGTCCAGGAACCAGCGGTCGTGGGAAATCACCACTGCGCACCCTGGGAAATCGAGCAACGCCTGCTCCAGAGCGCGCAAGGTCTCCACGTCCAGATCGTTGGTGGGCTCGTCCAAGAGCAACACGTTACCGCCGCTCTTGAGCAGCTTGGCGAGATGCAGCCGGTTGCGCTCACCGCCCGAGAGCTCTCCCACCCGCTTTTGCTGATCCGCGCCCCTGAAGTTGAACCGCCCCAGGTAGGCCCTGCTCGGGATCTGGTATCCGCCCACCTGGACCATGTCCAGCCCTCCCGAGACCTCCTCCCACACGGTCTTGCTCGGGTCCAAGGCTTCCCGGGACTGGTCCACGTAGGCGAGTTTGACCGTGTCGCCGATGCGCAGCGTCCCTCCGTCGGGCCGCTCCTCTCCCACTAGGATGCGAAAAAGCGTGGTTTTGCCCGCCCCGTTCGGGCCGATCACCCCCACGATGCCGCCCGGCGGGAGGCGAAAGCTCAGCGCCTCGAACAGGAGCCGATCGCCGTAGGATTTCTTCAAGCCTTGCGCCTCGATCACCAAATCGCCCAGCCGGGGCCCCGGTGGGATATAGATTTCATTGGTTTCGTTGCGCTTCTGGTATTCCTGGGACTGAAGCTCGTGAAAGCGGGCGAGCCGCGCCTTGCTCTTGGCGTGGCGTCCCTTGGGGCTCGAACGCACCCATTCCAGCTCTGCCTGCATGGCCTTAATCCGCGCCGCCTCCTGGCGAGCCTCGAGTTCTAGACGCTTCTCTTTCTGCTCGAGCCATGATGAATAGTTACCCTGCCACGGGATGCCCTGACCCCGGTCGAGCTCCAGGATCCATCCGGCCACGTTGTCCAGGAAGTAGCGGTCGTGGGTCACCGCCACCACCGTACCCGGGTAGCGCTCCAGGTACTGCTCCAGCCATTGCACGGAAAGCGCATCCAGATGGTTGGTGGGCTCGTCAAGCAGGAGCATGTCCGGTTGGGACAGGAGGAGCCGGCACAGAGCGACTCGGCGCTTTTCCCCTCCGGAGAGGGTAGTCACGTCTGCGTCCCAGGGGGGCAGGCGCAGGGCATCGGCGGCGATTTCCAGGCGCCGCTCCACCTCCCAGCCTTGGGCCGCGTCGATTCTGTTCTGCAGCTCCCCCTGCTCTTCCAGCAGCTGGGCCATTTCCTCCTCGTCGAGGGGCTCGGCGAAGCGCTCCGAAATGGCGTTGAAGCGATGGATCAGGGCGAGAATGTCCGCCACGCCTTCTTCCACATTGCCGCGCACGTCCTTGGACGGATCCAGCGTGGGCTCCTGGGGCAGGAAGCCGATCTTGATGCCCGGCATGGGGATCGCTTCCCCCTCGTACTCCCGGTCCACGCCCGCCATAATCCTGAGCAGGGTGGACTTGCCCGAGCCGTTCAGGCCCAGGACGCCGATCTTGGCGCCGGGCAGGAAGGAGAGGGAAATGTCCTTGAGGATCATGCGTTGGGGGGGAACCACCTTGCTCACCCGCAGCATGGTATAGACATACTGAGCCATGGGATGTACCGTTCGCTACCGGTCGCTCGGGAAAGGGAAATTATAAAGGGCGTTCATCCTGCGGCGCGGTAGAGACTGCCCTATATCGGCTGCGCCGCCTTCCGCCATCCCAGGATCCGGGCGCGGAACGGTGCGGCTACAAGCCCAACGGTCGTGGCCGAACGGGCGGCCCGATAAGCCGAACGCATTTCTTCTCTCGTCCGTCGGCAGACTGCGGCAGGGACACACGTCCGGCCAATCCGCTTCTTCGATCGCTGAAAAACCTTCACTCGCGAGATCTCGAAGGCCTTCTAGAATGAGCCTGTCGATTGCGCGACCAGCCCATGCTCCGTCCTATTCATGTCGCTTTTCGACCCGCGGGCTGCCGTCTCGCGGATCGCCTGCGTCGCTGGCTGCCGGGGCTCTTTCCCCTTTTCGGGACTCGGGATGTTCATTGCGTCCCTGCGGTTGCGATCCCCTTCGACCACCGGGTGGTGCATCTCGCCAAAGGGCAGCTTCTCGCAATCCGGGATGGAAGCGGCTGCATCGTCCGATGCTCGTCCGTAGAGCTGTGGATCACCCTGGACGCTTCGAGTCAGGATCTCGTGGTGCGCGCGCCCGAGGGCTTCGTCCTGGATCGGCCAGGACTCCCCCTGGTCGACATGGACGCGACGAGGGGGTCGCCCTGACGGCAAGAGCGTCCCGTAAGCGATCGCCGTGGCCCAGGCAGAGGCGCGGCCTATCCCATGCTCGGTGGTTGCGGCGCGGGCGGCCCCATCCCCTTCCCCGAAAGCGATCCACCGCTCCTGCTGGACTGGACGCCCCCTTCAGCGGATCAGTTTTTTCGTAGAACTGCCGCAGCCGCTGTCCCATCGCCTTCCCCGAGGCCATCCGACTGTAGCCGCTGACTGCCCCGATGCGGAGCTGATCGTCGAGGCCACGCCCGATCATCTCCAGCACCGTGGTCTTGGCCGAGCGCAGCGCCTCCTGGTCGTTGCGCAGGATGCTCTGAGCGACGGCGAACGCCTGGTCCATGAGCGCCTCGTGGGGGACGCCCCGAGAGACGAGCCCGACCGCAGGGCGCAGCTTGCGTCCACCGGCTCCGCGGTGAACACCATCTCCATGGCGAAGCCCGCGCCGCAGAGGTTGACCAGCCGCGCAATGCCGCCGTCTCCATGATGGAATCCCCGGCGGGCGGGCTTCGAAAGAGCCGAATATGGCGCCCTCTGAGGCAATGCGGATGTTCGCTGCCAGCGCCAGCGCGAGCCCGGCGGCAACGGCCACCCGTTCACCGCCGCGACGATGGACTGCGCAGCCAATGCATGCCGCAGGTGATGCCACCCAGGCCCATGGGAACGAGGTCGAGCGCCTGCGGCATGTGCGCCCCCACGTACTCGGGAGCGAAGGTCTTAAAGTCCATGCCGGCGCAGAACGCCTCTCCGCTACCTGTGATCACCGCCACGTCCAACTCCCCGCTTTCGCCGAACTCGCGCCATAGCTCGACCAAGCGACGGTGCATCCGCCGCTCGATGGCGTTTCTCGCCTCGGGACGGCTGAGTGTCACGCACCGGCACCAGGACGCGCCCATGTCATTCGACCGGCACCGTGCTCGTGCGCCTTCCTCCTAACAGGAAAAAACTTTGTAGACCAGATCGTCGTGGGGAGCGCCGCCGATCACTGGGTCATCGCACCCTCTCGAGTGAGCGGCGCACAGCCGATGCCGCCGCTGTCCAGGCTCGAGGGCATTTCCACCGTGAAGACCCCTAGGCATTGCGCGACCCCCGCCATTTCCCTTGGACAGAGGCGAATGCGCACCACCCGATCGCTCAATGCGCGCGGCGTAGATGAGCGTTCCTTCTTCCACGGGTGTTTTCCCTCCCGCGTCCGCGCCGGAGGGAGAGGAACGCAGCACCGGTAATCGAAAGCGGCCGCCTGGTTCCGCTGTCGGTCAATGCCCAGGAGGCTTATCACATCGTGTACGTGAGATCTGCCCGGGATCAGCCGGAGGTCGACGCGTTCGTGCAGTGGCTACTTTCCGAGGCCGAGTCTTTTGGAAACGGGGCGAATGGCTGAGGTCCTATGCCCCTTTGAGAGCCTCCTGGAC
>NZ_DAIRTR010000168.1:0-5353 GCF_036803785.1 Pelomicrobium sp.
GGAAGAGCTACGTCGTATCATCCGCCGGCTCGCACCCCTGCCCACGACCGTGTTGATTCAGGGCGAATCCGGTACGGGCAAGGAGGTGGCAGCCCGGGCACTGCATAAGCTGAGTCCCCGGGCCCAGCGCCCCTTCGTGCCAGTGAACTGCGGCGCCATTTCCCCGGAGATCATCGAGAGCGAGCTCTTCGGCCACGTGAAAGGAGCCTTCACCGGCGCCAGCGAATCCCGCAACGGGCTTTTCTTCTATGCCCAGGGAGGGACTCTGTTTCTCGACGAAATCGGAGAATTGCCCCTTCCCATGCAGACCAAGCTGTTGCGGGTACTGGAAGAGAAGAAGATCCGGCCGGTCGGCTCGGAGCGAGAGATCCCAGTGGACGTGCGCATCGTCGCTGCCACCAACCGCAACCTGGCCCCGGAGGTGGCCGCCGGCCGTTTCCGTCAGGACCTGTTCTACCGCCTAGACGTGGTGAACATCGTCATTCCGCCCCTACGGGAACGCCCGCGGGACATTCCCGTGTTGGCCCACCGCTTCATGGAGGAGCTCTCGGCCCGGTTGGGCGTGCCCCGTGTAGCCCTCACCTCGGAGACGCTGGACGCCCTGGTCCGCTACCCCTGGCCGGGTAACGCCCGGGAGCTGCGCAACCTGATCGAGCGCTCCCTCATTCTCGGCCGCGTACCCTTGGAGAACCTGACGGCGGGCTCACCCGCGGTCCGGGAACAGGCCTCTGCCGCCGTCTTGCCCCTGGAAGAAGTGGAGAAGCAGCATATCCTGAGCGTCCTGCAGGCTGTCTCGGGCAACAAGTCCGAGGCAGCGCGGCGGCTCGGAATCTCCCGCAAGACCCTGGAGCGCAAGTGCGCTCTATGGAAGCTTCCCTGACGGGAACGTCCTTGTCAGTCAGGGCCTGGTCCCATGCCGCTCGTCCCTTTCTTGCGCCATGGTCTACGCTCATCGGTGCGGGCCAAGCTGCTCGTCCTGGTGCTGCTGCCGATCACGGTGGTGTTGCCGATCCTGCTTGCCCTGGTGATCTACTGGGGCAATACCTCTTACCACAACCTGCTTATCTTCAAAGTCAAATCCGACCTGGCAGTGGCCCATGAGTACTTCGAACGGGTCATCGCCGGGGTGGGCGCCCGGGTGCATGGACTCGCCTCGTCCCACCGACTGGTGACCGCCGCTACGGCGCCCCGGCGGGAGGCCCTCGCTCGGCTGCTTGCCGCCGAACGGGGTGAGCTGCACCTGGATTTCCTCCATCTCCTGGACCTGCAAGGCAACGTGGTGGCGGCCGGCCACGATCTGTGGCAGCCGACCAATTACCTGCAATGGCCCGTGGTGCAAGGCGCCGCCCACGGCGAGGCAGGCACTTCCATCGCCATCTTTTCGGCGGAGCAACTCGCAGCGTTGAACCCACGACTCAGGGAGCAGGCCTTCATTCCCCTCGTACCCACCGAGAAGGCCATACCCACGGAGCGCCACAGCGAGGACCGGGGCATGGTCATCCATTCGGCAGCGCCCGTCTACGACGCTGGTGGTCGTCTCGCAGGCGTGCTCCATGGTGGGATGCTCCTCAACCGCAACCTCGCCTTCGTCGACAACATCAACAGCATCGTCTATCGGGAAGGCTCCCTTCCTCTGGGGAGCAAGGGTACCGCCACCCTGTTCCTCGACGACGTGCGTATCGCTACCAACGTGCGCCTGTTCCAGGGGGAGCGGGCGCTGGGCACCCGCGTGTCGGCGGAAGTGCGCAAAAAAGTGCTGGAAGAGGGGGATATCTGGCTCGATCGAGCGTTCGTGGTGAACGACTGGTATGTCTCCGGTTACGAACCCGTGACCGATGGCCACGGCCGCCGAGTGGGCATGCTATACGTGGGTTACCTGCAGGCGCCCTTCGAGCAGGCCAAGTTCCAGGCCCTGGGGGTGATCGGTACCCTGTTCCTGCTGGTGGGCGCGCTGAGCGCTGTGGTTTCCCTGCGCTGGGCGCGCACCATCTTCCGCCCCTTGGAGCGCATGAGCCAGACCATGAGCGCGGTGGAGGCAGGCGAGGCCAACGCCCGGGTGGGCCCGGTGGGTAGCCGGGATGAGATCGGGCAGCTCGCGGCCCACTTCGACGAGCTGCTCGACCGGCTCCAGGCGCGCAACCAGGAGCTGCAACGCTGGGCGGACGAGCTGGACCGGAAGGTGATCGAGCGCACCCGGGAACTGGAAGAGGCGAACCGCCACCTGCGCGACGCCCAGCGGCAACTGGTCATGTCGGAGAAACTGGCCGCTATCGGCGAACTCACTGCAGGGGTGGCCCACGAAATCAACAACCCCATCGCCGTAATCCAAGGTAACCTGGAAATGGTGCGGGAGGTGCTGGGGGCCGCAGCCGAGCCAGTGAAGCGGGAGATCCGGCTGATCGACGAGCAGGCCAATCGCATCCGGGAAATCGTTACCAAGCTGCTGCAGTTCGCCCGGCCCTCGGAATTTGCAGGCTACGTGGAGCCGGTGGAAGTCAACGCTGTCATGGAGGATTGCCTGGTCCTGGTGCGGCACGTCCTCGCGAAGAGCGACATCCAGATCGCGCGCTGCTACCAGGCCACCCGCAGCGTGGGCATCAACCGCAACGAGCTGCAGCAGGTGCTGATCAACCTCATCGTCAATGCGGTGCAGGCCATGGAAGGGGGAGGGACGCTTACCTTGAGCAGCCGCGATTGGGAGGACAAGGGCGTGGTCGTGTCGGTGCGGGACACAGGACCGGGCATCCGGCCCGAGGACTTGAGCCGGATATTCGATCCCTTCTACACCACTAAGAAACAACACGGCACGGGCTTGGGCCTGTCCATCAGCTATACCCTGGTGGAACGCTACGGCGGCACCATCTCGGTGGACAGCCAGTACGGGAAGGGTGCCGAGTTCAGCGTGTGGCTGCTCACCGAGCCCGCGTACCAAGAGCGGGCTCCCGGGACGACACCCAGCCTGGTCGCTCGCTATGACCACGGATGAAACGCGGAGGCGGCAAGATGAAAGTCTTCGGTATCGCCGGCTACTCGGGCAGCGGCAAGACTACCCTGATCGAACAGCTCGTTCCATGCCTAGTGATGGAAGGCCTGCGGGTGTCGATCATCAAGCACGCCCATCATGGCTTTGACGTGGACCAGCCGGGAAAGGACTCCTACCGGCATCGGGAGGCGGGGGCCTTCGAAGTGCTGGTCACGTCGCCCCAGCGCTGGGTGCTCATGCACGAGCTGCGGGGCCGGCCCGAGCCCAGCTTGGAGGAGCAGCTCCAGCGTTTTTCCCCCTGCGACCTGGTCTTAATCGAGGGTTTCAAGAAGCAGGCGTTCCCCAAGCTGGAAGTTCACCGCAAGGCGACCGGGAAGCCGCTGCTTTATCCCACTGACCCCCGAGTGGTGGCCGTGGCGAGCGATGAGCCCCTCGAGACGAGCTTGCCCCAGTTCCGACTCGAGGATTACGAGGCCATTTGCGGCTTTATAATGCGCTTTACGGGTTTACGCCGGCGGCCGGCGCTGGGCGCATCGAGCTGACCGGTCGAAGTCCGGAGGGGGAGTTCAATGGTGAAGATCCTGTATTTCGCCCGGCTGCGGGAAGCCCTCGGCGTCGGCGCCGAGGAGGTGAGCGTGGACTCGGGCATCCGCGACGTGGCCTCACTGGTGGAGTGGCTACGGTTGCGTGGAAGCCCGTGGGCCGAAGAGCTCGCGCCGGGACGGGCGGTGCGGGTGGCCGTCAATCAACGGATGGCCGACCTGGAGACGGTGGTGGGCGACGGGGACGAGATCGCCTTCTTCCCTCCCGTGACCGGAGGCTGAAATGGCTGTTCGAGTGCAGACGGAGGACTTCGACGTGGGGGCCGAGATCGCGGCCCTCACCCGCGACAATCCCAAGATCGGCGCCGTGGCCACCTTCGTGGGCCTGATGCGGGACGTGAACCAGGGAGAGCCGGTGCAGGGCATGGTGCTGGAGCACTACCCCGGCATGACCGAGAAGGCCCTGGAAGACATCGTCGCCCAGGCGAAGGGGCGCTGGGACCTGATCGACGTGCGGGTAGTGCACCGCGTCGGGGCTCTTAAGCCTGGCAACCGCATCGTGCTGGTGGCGGTGGCGAGCGCCCATCGCGGCGATGCCTTCGCCGCCTGCGAATTCATCATGGACTACCTCAAGACCCGGGCGCCTTTCTGGAAGAAGGAAGAGACGCCTGCCGGCGAGCGCTGGGTGGAAGCGCGGGAGTCGGACGATCTCGCTGCGGCCCGCTGGAAGGGTTAATGAACGCTCGCCCGGGGGCAGAGAAGCGCTCCGATCGCTGTGGCTTCGTCGCCCCTGGGGGTCATTGAGGATAGGGCCGTGAACCAGGGATCTCGATCGGATTCGCGAGCGCCGCTGCCTGGCTCACCGCCATGTCCACCGTCTCTGGCTGCGCCATCGGCGCGGCGCCCTGGCGCGATTTCTGACTTCTCCGTTCCCGTGCCTGAGGAAGGTCTCACCATCCGGCTACGACAGGCGGCGCCGATTCCCCTGGACGCGTCCTTCCATTGCGCTCCCGGCGAGCTGGTGGCGCTCGTGGGGCCTTCGGGCAGCGGCAAATCCACTATCCTGCGGGCCATTGCCGGCTTATACCACCCCTCTTGGGGCCAGGTGCGCTGCGACGGGGAGGTGTGGTTGGATACCGAGCGCTCCCTTGCCTTGCCCCCCCAGGCGCGTTCCGTGGGTTTCGTGTTCCAGGACTACGCCTTGTTCCCCCATCTGAGTGCGGCGGAGAATGTGGCCGCCGCCCTGGGGCACGTTCCCGACGAGGAGCGCCTTCCCCGGGCGCGCCGGCTGCTCGCCCAGGTTCATCTGGAGGGCCTGGAATTTCGGCGGCCGCGGGAGCTCTCCGGCGGCCAACAGCAGCGAGTGGCGGTGGCCCGGGCGCTCGCCCGGGAGCCGAAGGTCCTTCTCATGGACGAGCCTTTCTCGGCGGTGGACCAGGTAACCCGGCGCAAGCTGCAACGGGAGCTGGTGCAGCTGCGCCGAGATTTCCGACTCCCTATCGTGCTGGTCACCCACGACCTGGAGGAGGCGCGCATGCTGGCCGACCGGATGGTGATTCTGCAGCGGGGCACGACCCTCGCTGCCGCGGCGCCAGAGGAACTGATGGCCCGTCCCGGCTCCGTTCCGGTGGCGCGACTGCTCGGCCACACCAATCTCTTTCATGCGATTGTCATGGAAGAGCAACCCGAGCGAGGTCTCTGCCTCATCCGCTGGCGGGACCTCATGCTGGAGGCGCGCCACGACCCGCGCTTTCCCGCCGGCTCGGCTGTCGCTTGGTTAATCCCGCCCGAGAGCATGATTCTGCACCGGCGCGACCGCCCTTCCCGG